>VGTI01000048.1 GCA_016874735.1 Deltaproteobacteria bacterium | reverse complement strand
ATCGAGAGCCTAAATCCCTTGAAAAAGGGTGATAGCAATTCAGAAAACTTATGAATATCGGCCGTACATTAATTATCATTCAGTTTGCGCTAAGCACCACAACTGCTACGGCTATACCGGAGTGGGCGCGTAACAACGCGACTAAACGCGATGGTCATAAGCTCGCAACAGTTTGCTCTGGGTCCGGCCCATCTATTGATATCGCTCGAGGCGAAGCTATTCGAGGCTGTAAGGCATCCGCCGCTGACTTCCTTAATCACAGTGGCCGCGTGCATGCGATTCTAACCGAAACTAGCGAAGGTGTGGACTTCCATCAGTCGGTCGAAGATCACGTCACCTTCAAGGGACTCACCTGCCTGCCATCGCGAGAACAGATCGAACTACAAGACTCGGGATCGGTTCTTCTTTGGCTTCAGTGCCAATTCGATTTATCTCAGGCTATCCTGGGAGAGGATGAGCAGGCCGCGGAAGCAACTTCTAAGCCTACTTCACAACATCCCAAACACCTTACAGCATTGCGCGATACAAAAATCCAACCAGCAAGGGAAAGCATTAGTCGCGAGAAAATTGTGCTCAACATCGCATCGGTACCATCTTGTACAAAATTAGTATTCAAAGGTCCGCGTGCGCGAACTGTGAGCTGCAGCGGACATCCGGCATCCGTTGTGATATTTCCCGAAGATGAAACCGTGACCATCGAAGCCAAAGGATACACCCCAAAATCTCTCGATTTAAGATCGAAAAAGTGGAAAAACCACGATGCCGTCCAGGTGATCCTCGATGCTCATTAAAGCAATTTTTGCTGTACTACTCATCTCTGGCTGCGTCTCCGCACCTGTCGGGATTTATCTTCCCGCGGAATTAGGCCCTCTGCATGAGGTGCGCGGTTATCTAACACCCTTGGACAAAGAACTAATCGCAATCACAAAGAATGATGACCCCCTCACAACGGACCCTCGCAAAGTTTTCTCCTTGTACTGTAACAATGGCAAACCTAAACGCAAACTCACTACCAAGATTAAAGCCGTGTTACCTAAACCTCCAAAAGGTATCGTCATCGATAAAGCAGCAGAAGTGCGCGAGGCCATCTACCGCGGATTCCGCGATATTGTAAAATCGTTCTACAGATGGGACAGCTACGCCGATGCTACGAGCAAAGATCGGGGCGATCATCTCTCTCCATTTTACGCACTTACCGATACATCCGCAGACCACTTCGTCAAGATGGCCAAGGACAATCGATACAACGACGACCTGCAAGTATCGTTACTGGCCATTCACGGGCAGCCAACGCTGCTTTTAGCTACGAGCTCTGTCCCTACCTATAAGACGGTCACTTACTCTGGCTCGCAGCCAGGGATGTTTCAGGTCAAAACAACGACAGAAAAAGCGCAAAATCATGGGGCGATTGATCTAGTATTCCCAAAACGGCCATGGCGAGATGTCGAGGGAAAAGCGCTTTTCCCACTTTATCCTGTGATCCCCTTTGAGACCATGTACTTTCCCCGGTACTTTACCATGCTGATTCCCGAGGCGACGCAGCAGCAGTTATTCGATAGACAGAGTTATTTTCTCCGGGATGATGGTAGTTTCAATCTATCTGCTGCGATCCAGGACCGTTACAAACTTTGGGATGACTACATTGTCGCCCAAACCTCGCTCAAAGAATCGCAGACCGATGACCCGCAAATTATCGATTTTGAGGTAGATCTGAATCTATCGGCTTTCTGTAACTATGGTCGCTTGATTGATGATCTGGTTACAAATTAACTGTGCCCTGACTCAAGGCCAGATACTCCAAATGGGACCGCTAAGCCCAAGTTCAATGCCGTCTGCATGACCGGTATATGGCGAGTAAGATTCGCCCCCCTGCGGTACAATGCGCCATGATTCAAAACGCTTGACATAGTTCACATAGAATACGCTCAAGAAAAAACCCATGGCAATTTCCTGAGGTGCGTGGACTACAGTCGCCTCGCGCTTAATAGCGTCGCCGTAGCGACTAAATTTCATGCTTAACTCGGCTTTCTTAACGAGGGTTCGTCTCGCACTTACAAAAAATCCAGCTTGCGTGATCTTCTGTACAGGGACGTAAATGGAGGCACCGAGGTAACCGCCAGTGTAGCCCAAGTTGACTGACTCGTTGTAACCCATAGCGCGTCCAGAGCCAGAGTATGAGCTGCCGCTCGTTTCGTCTGAACTATCGGGTGAGGATATGGAATTCATATCGATACCGACAGTGCCTACGAGTCCTAACCAGTCAAAAAAATGAAAACGCCAGTCCACACCCAATTTAAGCCCGATGCCATCCTCAAGGCGGAAATCGCGACCCATAGACTGCGTGGATCCGTCGTAACTCAAATTGTAGTTTTTTTGGCTACGTATGGCAAAAGACGCATCAAGTCCGACATTACCGCCAAAGCGGCCTTCCAAAACACTCGGTCTGATACCACTGCATTCCTTCCCGTCGCCACCAGCAGCGCTACAGTTTATCGATGGATCCGAACTAATAACACCAGCAAAGCCGGTGCTAGCTCCGATCAAGGCAAAGCCTAAAAGGAGAGAGGGGAGATACATCCCAGCTGGACACTCCCAACGGGCAGCGAATTGGCAATTATGCGTAGTCACCCTGCATCCAAATACGAAAATTGAAATCTCGATCTTGGCTTAATTTTATCACGGTCTACGGGACCCAGGTAGCAATTTGATCACAACCATGATAGGTGGCATGATCAATGATGCCTCCCAACTCGTAAATCACAACTGTATCTAAAGGCATCTTGCCATGACCAAAATACCACTCAATTTAGTCTGGCTTAAAAAAGATCTGCGCCTTGCCGATCATGCGCCCCTTGCAGCTGCGATGATGGCGGGTAACGCTGTCGCTGTCTACGTATACGAGCCGAGTTTCATTGCTGCAAATGAATACCATACGTCGCACCACCTTTTCCTTAATCAATGTCTCGCTGAACTTGAGGCTAGCTTGAGCAGTGTGGGCGTGCCACTCGTGACGCGTATCGGTGAGATCCCAACAGTACTCGATGATCTGCGCCGAAGCCACGGCATCGCCGCCTTGTACTCACATCGCGAAACGGGACATCAGTTAAGTTTCCAAAGAGACCTACGCGTCAAGGATTACTGCCAGGAATTCGGCATTTCTTGGCAGGAATTTTCGCAGAACGGTGTCATAAGGCGCTTACAATCTCGTGACGGATGGGCGGCAAGGTGGAACATGAGAATGTCCGAGCCTATAGTGCAACTACCAAGTAGTTCTGTCGTTTTCAGGGGCGCGATAAAATCTGCCGGTCTAGTGGGAGCAGATACCTTTGGCAAAGACCGCACGACAACAAAAATTCTCCAATTAGGTGGGGCCACACATGCCGCAAAGACGCTGAGTAGCTTTTTTGAGATCCGCGGCAAAAACTATGCTACTGAAATGTCGAGCCCCGTGACCGCTGGAGATAGCTGCAGCCGCATCAGCACCCACCTCGCTTACGGCACTATCTCTATGCGCCAGATCTACCACCAACTACTGCATTATTTGGCTTTAGCCGAGGATGCCCCACCAGCAGCTGCCAAGATTACAAAAAAGTCTCTACGTGCCTTTGAAGCACGGCTACGCTGGCATTGTCATTTCATGCAAAAGCTTGAAGATGCACCCCACATCGAAAGCAAAAACATGGTTTCAGCTTACGACGGTCTGCGCGATGAGCTGACTCACCCCCACCTATTAGAGGCTTGGTCTCAGGGTGAAACGGGATATCCGATGATCGATGCCTGTATGCGTGCGCTACTCGCTACTAGCTGGATCAACTTCCGTATGCGAGCCATGCTAGTTTCATTCGCAAGTTATGACCTATGGTTACCCTGGCAGCTCACCGCCCGTCACTTGGCGCGACACTTTCTCGACTTCGAGCCGGGGATTCACTACTCGCAAGTTCAGATGCAATCGGGCACGACTGGCATCAACACGATACGGATCTATAATCCGACAAAACAGCTTCTAGATCATGATCCGGAGGGCACTTTCGTCAAACGTTACCTCCCTGAGCTCACGATGGTTCCCAAAGAATATTTGGCCGA
This sequence comes from Deltaproteobacteria bacterium, assembly GCA_016874735.1. Taxonomy (NCBI): domain Bacteria; kingdom Pseudomonadati; phylum Myxococcota; class Myxococcia; species Deltaproteobacteria bacterium. Next base: position 22,212 of record VGTI01000048.1, on the reverse strand, counting down.
GCCTTGGACGATGCCGCAAGGCTTACAAAAGGAAATTGGCTGCATCATCGGTAGAGATTATCCGGATCCAATCGTCGATCATGCCACGGCGGTTAAAGCTGCCAGACAGAAGCTGGGCACTGCCAGGCGGTCCAATAACGCCAAAGCCGAGGCTAAAGAAATTCTGGCCAAGCATGGCAGTCGCAAGCGACCAAGCCGCAGAAAATCTCATCGTGAGGGAGATTGACCACGCAGCCAACTTAAATTAAACTTTTAATTATTTAGTATTAATTCTCATAATTCATAATCCGCGAAAAAGGGGGTCCCCTATGAACCGAATGATGCGGCTAGCTGGTTTCTGTTTTTGGGGTTTAACAGTCGCTAGTTCTGCTCTAGCGGCACCCGTGCAGATACTTCGTGGTGCCGCTAGCAAGTACGCGGTCAATCCAGACAACATCTTGTATGTCGATGGTGACATCACCATTGTCAAGGCGATGGATGCCAATTTCACTGATTTCTCTGATCTATATGTCGTCAACATGTCTCACCGTATCGCGTGGCCAGATAATGTCGACGAATACGGTGAGGTGGTCCACTTCGAGCCCTCGCGCTTTGCCTTAATGCAACTCCACGACAACAAGGTTGAGGAACTAGCTGGCCGCCTGCACGGTGAAGGGTTAGCTTGCGGAACGCTTCTAAAGTTAACCGGGCGCAGTATTTTTCCGACCAAAGCGGCGACACCAGTACCTCTCATTGATATAGCGACAACTGATGCAAGAATTGATGAACTCACGAGGAGCGTGAAAGACGGGCGCATTCGCTCTGACATCGAGGGCCTGGCCAACATCCCAACGCGCTACCATGGAGCACCTTCGGGCAAGGGTGTGGCTGATTATCTACTACAGCAATACCGAACGCTCCAGGGTGCACGTAGCGATGTAAGTGTTGCCACTTACGATCATGGACGAAAGACTAATCAGCGTAGTCTGGTCGTCCGGGTTCAAGGCAAGTCTCGTCCTAACGAAGTGATCGTCCTCGGCAGTCACCTCGATAGCGTCAATTGGCAGGACGGGACCTCAAAGCGCTCACCTGGCGCTGATGATAATGCCAGCGGGACCGCTACTAACTTGGAAATCTTTCGGGTACTCATGGAACATCATGTCCAGCTAGAGCGAACGCTTGAGATCCATGCCTACGCGGCCGAGGAAATCGGTCTAGTCGGCAGCCAAGACATCGCTAGCGCCTACAGATCCAAAGGAGTTCCTGTCGTCGCTATGATGCAAATTGATATGGACCTGTGGCGCGATGACTCCGAGCCAGCCAAGATTTGGTTGGTCAGCAACCAGACGAACGATGGATTTAATAATGGGTTAGGACAGCTCGTCGATCATTACGTCGGGTTACCATGGGCTAAACGCCCGCTATCCGGCGGCAGTAGTGATCACGCCTCCTGGCATCGCGAGGGTTATGCCGCGGCTTTTCCCTTTGAAAACCCATCGAATCACAACCCACACATTCATACTGCCGACGATACCATTGATACATCCGGAGATTTTGATTTAGCTACGGGTTTCGCTAAACTTGGGCTTGCATACGTCGCCCACTACGGCGGCATGACCCAGCCCTGATGGGTACCGTCTCCTAGGTTAGGGCATCATGCCTTGCCAGCGCAGCCGCCACCGATTTCGGTGTCGGGACCGTTTTGAAGGTGAAACCGCAGTCTTTAAACCAGGTGGAGCTAGCTAGCTGCTGGCTCACCTCGGTGGACTTCGCTATTTCCTCTGCCACTCCGACCAGCAACCCCCGCAAGCCAATTTGATCCAAAGCATTGAGTCGAGCACCTAGTTGACCGGCATGCCAACGGTGAAAAATCTCAAGATGAACCTTAGCTCCCTTAGCTGTGACGAATGTTACATCGGGAAAACAGTAAGACTGCTGGCCTATGGGTACATGGTCTATACCCACGCTGGCCTTGTATGTTCCACCCCGCTCATTAAAACTATCGATAAAGCTGGTAATCTCTGGCGGGATGAATACTGACATTTTCTTGTAATGACTTTCGATACCGACTTTTTGATCTAGCTCTAGAGAAAAATATTTACCCTTGACCTTGAGTCCGGCCACTAAGCTCCATTTTTTTAGGTGGAGTACATAAGGGAAAAATTGTGCGAGCCGCAATCCATAGCTCTGTGCATTCTGAAAAATCCGAAGAGGCCCACTGAGCTTGCAACGAATGTCTCGCGCATCTTCGCCAACAATGATCTCAGTCATTAGACGTTGAAACTTCAAACTGCGAAAAAAACTGCGTCGCTCCTCAAGGCTAGGATTTTTGATTTGAATCTCAACATCCTCTGCCATCATCAGCAGACCTTGGATCTGTGCGCAATTATATTTGTGAAGTAGCGCGGTGGCCGCAATGGTCTCAAATTCCTCTAGAACCCTAAAATCCGGCAAATCTGCATAAAGCTGCTCTTGCAGCAGCGAAATTGTGGATCCTTGCGCCTTGGCAAAGGCCTCCTGAAACTCTAATAGCGAGGCAAACGAAACCTCTTCCCGTAATTTTTGTGCTTGGGCGAGTAGCTGCTCACGCCTCAAAGCTACAGCACCGTCATCCTCGACTTCGCTCGAGCGATCCAACAGTAATTTGCGCAAGCCAGCTGCATGCGGATGCTGCCCCAACTCGCTGCAGTTAAGCTCTTCGTCGAGTTCACTTAGGCGTCGACCAACATGACGTTGAAAGATCGCGATCATCCCTTCTGCGACCCGAAGCAGTCCGGCATCTTGTGGATCTACCAGAGTGGGATAAACGCGATCTTTACGATTACGATAGCGGAGTAGATCCTTGGTAAGCATCGTGCTGCCTGCGACGTTGGTTGACAAAATATTCGCTCGTACCTTGAGCAATAACTTCATAAAGCACGGCGCGCTTACCTGGGCGCGCGCGGAGGATGCGTCCTAAGCGTTGCACGTGCTCGCGCACGGTGCCTGTTCCAGACAGGACTACACCGATACTGGCCTCCGGAACATCGACGCCTTCATTTAATACCCGAGACGTCGCCAAAATAGTGATCGCACCACTACGGAAACCATCGAGAAAGGCCTTGCGCTCCTTGGGACGAGTTTGGTGCGTCAAGACAGGAACAAAAAATTCCCGCCCGATACGGTAAGCCATAGCATTGTCATCGGTAAAAATGATGACTTGCTCACCTTTGTGGCGACCAAGTATATCCCACGTCGCTGCCAACTTACCGGATGCCGCCTGTGCGAGTCGCTTTTGTTCACGATAGGCGCGCATAGCCTGTCGCCCATCAGCAGAACGCGCTGCCATACGGACGAATTGCATCCAATCGGCGCCCTGATTGAACCTAATCCCAGAACGCTTGAGAAAACTTGTATAAGTGGCACGCGCCATTTCGTAGGCTTGGCGCTCCTGGTCACTCATCGGGACCTGAATATTGAAAACATCGTATGGAGCGAGAACCTTAGACACCATCTCCTGTATCTTGGCTTCATAAACTAACGGTCCCACCAGCTCGTAAACTACACTCTCGCGCCCATCAGCGCGCTCCATGGTTGCCGAGAGTCCAAGCCGAAAAGGTGCAATCGATGCGAGCGCTATAGTTTGATACTGCGGAGCCGGTAGATGATGACACTCATCGAATATCAGTAAGCCATACTTAGCGCCAAGTCTCTCGATATGGAGCAAAGCTGAGTCATAAGTAGCGACTGTGATGGGCTGCGGATCGTGGACACCGCCTCCCAGTATACCGATCTTACACGGTGTGGCATGGACCCTTAGAAATTTACTGAGGACCCGCTCCCACTGCTGCATGAGATCGATAGTCGGCACCACAACTAAAGTTGAGCGACCGGTCATAACAATGGCAAGGACTGCCGTGATAGTCTTGCCGGCGCCAGTGGGGAGAGCTACGCAACCAGACTTCCCGCTGTCCCTCCAGGCACGCAATGCTTCGGTTTGATGCGACCTTGGAACAATCGGTTCGGCGAGCGCCAAGTCTAAGGTTTGATAATCTCGCGCCTCATCTTGCCACTGCTGACCGTTGGCTTTGGCGTCTATTAGCAACTGACGATAACACCGCGCTGGTGCACGCCACTGAGATGTGCGCTGATCCCAGGTCATACCCGACCAGGGGGGATCCGCCTTCTGATGCGACGGCATCGCCACTAGCGTCCCTGCTTCAAATCGCAATGAAATCATGGAAATACAACCCTAAATCCCAGCCAATTGCCCACGGTATACCACAAATTAAGGCTTAAGTTGCCAGTAATATACCGATCCATTCAGATAATCGTCGGGCGCACGTGTCGTAAGCCAAAGGCGGTCACCCGCATCGACATAGACGTTGCTGAGCTGCTTCAACTTATCAGATAACTTTAGTTCCCCGACTTTGACTATGTGAAAACAAGAGTCATAGCGCAGTACATGTATCTTACGTTGTGCAGAATCACCTAAATAGACCAACTTAGTTTTGGTGCTGTAGCCTATACCAGCCATTGCCGCGGGTTTAAGATCGTCAGCCCCCTCAACAAAGCATCGGCGCGTCAAAATACAACTTGAAGACTCATCACCTGCGCCGCAACGCATCTCCAACACCGGATACCCAGGTATCTTGGTTGCCAGGAGGTAAGTCGAACCGTCGTTTTTTTTGCCACTCCCTTCCCGCTTTGCCCAGCCAGTGATTTTTCGGCCCGGGCTGCGCATCCAATTTTTACGAAACTGCGCGCGGAGTGCTGCAGTCTCGACACGCGTTGGCTCACCACCGCGATCAGCTGGTGGTTTAATGAGATCCCATGCCACGGTCCTCTTCGTAACCTCGCTAGAATCAGCCGTAGCCACCTCCCTTATGCTAAATTCAGTGCCATCGAGAATGAGCCACCGCGTACCAACCAAATCGGCACCTACTAAATCCGATTCACCGATCCCGGCCGGAAGAGGACGACGCACCTGATGTTCGATGGGGCCAAAAACGCCCTCTCGATTTTTGCCATTTTTTTGCCAATTAAGACTTAAAAACATGGCCTTACCTTCGGGGAGTAAGACGATTTTGTCGTCCACTACAGCGATGCCTGAGATCTCTTTTATTGCGGTCTCAAGAGAAGACTCAGGAGTAGGTTCTGACAACTTCTCAGATGCCACCTTTGCCAGTCCTAGCCTTGGTAGCGCAGCTAAAGCCACTAGCATAATATAATTTCCAAGCATCCTTGTCAGTCGACCAAGCACGATACTGCTCCTTCTGAACTTTGGCACCCCGAAATCATGCTGCTATAATATGGGTACCACTGCAACTTCATCTATCCCCTGACGCATAACTAAACCCAGTTGACGAGGTCCGGCTTTGACTAACCCTCAGTCCTCCGTAAATTACACCCATTATCTACAAAACCGCAGCACCTCTGAGCGTCTAGCGACATTAAAGGCCATGCAGGACGCTAATCAGTATGTTCCAATCTCGGTGGCGGAAGATCTGCTTAGCCTCGATCTGCTTAACGAAGAGAAACTAGCAATCTTGTCGCGCACAGGAAGTCGGGACGGTCTTGCACTTGAGCACTTCCTCATCAATCAAATCGCTCATGCTCCACAGGAACTCGCCGTTTCAGCCCTCCGACTTTGGGCAGAAAAGACAGATAATTTACTGTGGTTCCGCATGCTTCAGGTGATCAAGTCACCGCTAGTCTCGCAGCGCCTATTTTACACCATAGTCGACCTAGCTCAGCACACCGGTGGGGCTCAGCTACTGCGTGTTGCAGCAGGTGCCGACGGCATCGAGGAAATGTCAACAGCACTTCACGGTCTACTACTCCAACGCGCGTGTCAGTGGCGCGTGGATGCGGAGCGTTTGCGCGCCTTAGCCAATCGTAGTCTGCAGCAGGGTGTCGGTATTCTTCATCCCGACGACAAGTCCATGGTGTCAGCACTGGGCTACCTCGCCATGTTCCACCCGTTGGATTTGCAGACATTTGTCGGTATACCTGATTTCTCAGAACCTTGGCGTGATGTACTGAGAGTCATTATCCAATCTGGCTCCCAGGCCAAAGTAGCAACCAAAAATGTTAAGTCTAAGTCGCCTTCGCAAGTTGCTCTCGACCTGCCGACATGGCCGCCGCTTTGGCGTCGCCATGAGCTCTCTGACGAAGCCATTGCAGCCGCTCTTGCTGCGAGTCAAACCATTGAGCCTCGAACGTCATGGGAAGTTTTCGCCGGAATTCCTGCCGAACGACTTGTCACCATCGTAGCTAAGATAGAGGATCATAAGGCTTTTGCCGTCTGCCTCGCGAACATCATTGGACTTGTTCCCTCTCCCGTGCCGTCTACACTTTTGGAAAATTTGCGGACGCGCCTGACCACATCCGAGAATCCAGCGGATCTCCTTACGGCACTCCCGTTGCGTATCCGTCTGGACCTTACCGATGAAACTTCTACGCGTTCGAGTCACCTCCCATTTGCTGCCGTAAAGAGAGAGCAAGCCAAGACCCTTAGTGGTGAGTGGCCGATTGAGAGCACCCAGTTCCGTGATTACGTTGTGGACGGGACCGCCCAAGCGACGGCAACCGCAGAGGATCCGCTCCAGCTAGCACAGCGTAAGCGCTTTTTCGCTCATGCTTACGAGCAGAAACAAGTGACACCTGCCTCAGGTGACGACTTTTTTACGCTATTAGTCGATTCCTGGCAGAAGCCTAGCGAGCAAAAACTCGATAAACTGGCTTCTGTCTCGCGGCAAGTCGATGGGTTATTTAAAATTTGTTACATCAACACTCTGGGTAGATTCCACGGTCAAGATCAAGCGGTGCTAAAGCTCATGGACTTCGTACGATCTCAGGACGGCAATTACCTCCGCGCCGTCGTGCAGTCTCTCGGAGAAATTGGCACTCCCAGAGCGGCCCAAGAGCTCATCGCCTGCTTAACCCGACCAAACTTCAGTGCCAACCTGCAGGTCGAAATCTGCACGCAGCTCAAAAATCTTGACCTGACTAATCTCCAAAACGAATTACTCGCTGCACTTAACGATCTCAATGTCACTGAGAAATCAGATCCGCTGATCCTTGAGGTGCGGGACATGCTCACCGGGCTTCTGCAGATTTCGGCGAACAATCGCCCTGTGCGCGAGCCAAGGGAAACAGGTTCAACAGTTGAGATCAGTGACACACGATTGGATCAAGAGCTCGGCGGTAAGATTCCAAATTATCGCGAATTATCGAGCGAGGTGAAAAGAGCGCTGCGGACGGCCCTATTCTTTCACATACAAACGACGGCAAACAGCGCACCGTCTTCCATCGATCTCAGCCCAGTCATCGATATGCAATACAAGTCGCTTGAGTTACTATTCCGCGAAACATATGAGGAACCATGCTCGCGACTCATGCATACTGGGGTTCTGCAAAGGCGCCTCGATATTATCGGTTACGCTCGACCAATCCCAAAGGCCATGGATGACTTCGAGCACTTTATCGAGACCCTTCCCATAGTCCGTGAGATTCCGTTCTTCAGTAACTTTAAACTACGCAAGATGCTCCGCGCGATTTGTCAGTTCCGTCCAGGCAAGCGCTTTACGCTCGATGGTCTTAAGGCTTTTGCCCTCTTCTTCCTGTGCTTCTCGCGCACACAGTGCCCTTATAGTTTGAATGGTATGTTCGGACTTGGATTCAAGGATGACCTAACGATGTTCCAATTCTGTAAGTCATTGCACGTTTTTCAAGACTTCCGTAACCGTGCTGCGCACGAGGGGTTTCACCCCGATGCAGCGAACGATATCGACGGGATTTGGCGCTCTACGGCTGAGATTGTCCAGACCGTATTTCAAACCAAAGCTTACCTCGATAGCGGTGCCACAGGACAAGGCGACCAAGGCACCAGGAATCGTCCAGCTGTCATTATTGAAAAGAAGGTATCTTGATGGCCAAATCCGCATCTATCTGTTTGCCGGTGGTTTTGGCACTGACATGCGGTGCTAGCGCCTGCGTTTTACGTAACTCACGCCATCTTAGTCCCACCCCAGCAACACCGTCGCAAGCGCCGACGACGACACCAAACGCGACACCCTCGCCTCCCGCGGCGCCGTCTACGGTAACAACGACACCGGGCAAGTTGACTCCTGATAATGACGTCATTGAGTATGCCAAGCTTTGCAAACGCGAACTTGGCATCGAACATTTACCTACATTACCGCACTGGAATTGCCTCGACGGCAAAGAGGTCCCAACGACGATTCAAGGATTACCTCTCGATGCAGATAACTATAGGTTATTAACGCAACATAAAATTGCCTGCGACACGCCTTCTTGGTTAGGCGCAGAGCCTTGCTCCAATTACGGGTTTGTGACTCATCGCACGCTGGCCCCCAACGTCGAAGCCTATCTGATTTGCCGCGATCAAAAGTTTACCAATCACCGCGATAAAGCTGCCAGACTAGCTGAATTTAAGGCATCTCCTGGAGCCGACTCTTTCAATAGTCTTTATGCCTTTGATAGTTTAGGCATGATCTGGACCAATTCAAAGACTGGCAAGACCTGCTTCTTCGACTTTGTAGGCACTGTGTACGGTGGTTATATACCGTCCCCAGACGACGATCATATCCCCGATTTTCATGAGCTGCCCGATCCTAAACCACCTACCGAATTATCGACGGGAACTATTGTGAGTCAGGTCTGGAAGCGCAACGCCCGAGGGACATGGCGATCGCCAGAGCATTTGGCTGACAACGATGCCTGCATCCTGTGTCATGATACCGGAGCACTGAAGGGAACTCCCTGGGTCGAGACGGTCATGACCATACCGGCAAATCCAGTGAAAGTGCCGATGATTCTGGTGGGTAAATCCATCGCCAAATGGAAAGACAAGTACCCGGTAAAGGCTATCTCTACGACTCCAGTTACTGTCAACGGCAAGACTGAGCCACAAATCTGTACGACCTGCCACCGCATTGGAAACCTAGCCACTTGTAACGCCGATTTGGGCTACTCCATTGGAGCAGCAATCCCTCCCAACGTACCGTCTACCACGTCTAAAGACTTCTTCCATAGAGTTTGGATGCCACCGGCTCCTGAGAGCTGGAAGGGCAAGAGCGACAGTGAGCTGGGTAAATTATGGAACGATGCCTATGGCCCTCACGTGAAGCGCCTGATGTGCTGCTGTAAAAATCCGAATGCTATTAATTGCACGTCCCAGGATATTTTAGCCTTCCCACTGCCAGATCCTGTACCTGGAAAGGGGCCGGAAGTTTGCTCTTAAGGTGACGCTTAGTGAGAGGGATACATTGAAGCAGATTGCAAATGTTCTTTTGATAGCCGGTACCTTCATTACTCAGGTTGAGCTTGCATGGGCCGCTCAAGATCCGCCTATTGCCAAGGATCTAACTTTATCGATCAAAAGTTTCTGTCAACAATTTGAGAGCTACGGCAGCCAAAAAAACCTAGCATCGGCGACAGCTCAGTGTATCGAATTGATCAACTCTGGAGTGAGTCAAGGTCGCTTTCGCTTTGATCGCGTTCAGGCCATGCAATGCCTCGATGCGCAGAAGACCAACAAATCGTCACAGACATGTACGCAAGTGTTACTTGGTTCACGGAAAAAATCCGAAACATGCGAGTCTTCAAATGACTGTGTGATGCCATACGTATGCCTAGGAGCTCAGGCCAGTCAAAACGGGAGTTGTAATCTACCCCTCGAGGCGGGAGCTACCTGCGACGACGAAGCTGTTTATGCCAGTAAATTTTTTGCTGCAAGTAACCGTGGGATGTGTGCGCCTGGTCTCAAATGTCTAGTGGGACGGGTACAAAAGTGCTCTCAATAATCACGAGCGCACGAGCACTCATTTAGAATACATCTCGCTCGAGTTGGGCAAAATCATAGGCAGTGCTAGTTTCAACAGACTTCAGGGCCGTGCCGACAGTGCTAGCACGCATATCGTCGCCTTTCTGTTTAAAGTAGCTATGTAGGACCCGCAGGCTAAAGATAAACTGTGGATCAACCTTTAACGCTTGATGTAGAGCTCGGAGCGCTTGCTCATTCTGCCCCGCATGGAAATAGGCCATTGCCAGATTGTGGTGGGGTTGCGCAAACATCTTACCTGTATCACTCTGAGCAGCGAGTTCGTAGTACTTGATGGCCCTACCAGGATCACCTTGATCAGCGTAATACATACCCAGGTTATTGTAGATCCGCCCCGGATTATGAGCATGGGCGATTTCATTGAGATAGAAGGCCTCAACATCAGCCCATTCAGCGGTACGGGCCCAGGTTCGGGCGCTTGCCAACGACAATAGCCCTAAGCCCATAGCACCCGCAGTAATACCTATGCTCAGGACTTGCCGACGTCGCCACGCCCAATCTGCCGCAAGTCCGATCAACAAGGATATACCGATCATTGCCGTATATAACCAATGTTCAAGAAACATGGCATTGAGCGGGACAATACCGCTAAACGGCAACATGGCTGAGGCCACAAAAGTGACGCCCAGAGCCACCAGTGGGCGGCGGCGCGCCAATAGACTAGCGACTGCACCCACTATGATCAAGCCTAGTCCAAAAAGCCCGCGTGCATGCAGGAGTCCAGCGTATGCCGTATAAGGTTTTTCATAGAATAGATGCCGCGGCCAAATCAGTAGTGTCATATAATCCCAGATCACACTCACAAACGTCGTTAACCTAAGTACCAAACTCTGCGTATAAGGATTGGCAGCGTCCGTTAACCCTATTGCATCACCAAACTTAAAGAGGGTGAATTTAGCGACGACACTGGCGGCAGCAAGCACACCAACGACAGCAAGTGCCGCTAATTCATCGGCTCTTGGTCGACGCTTCTCAATTAGACAAAAATAAAGGATCAGGAACAGCAAGATCGGAGCCAAAACCACGCCACTTTCTTTGCTGAGCATGGCTAGCGATACGACTAGCATCAAGGCGATCACTTTTGCTCCAACTGCCCAAGGACGAGTCGACGATCGCTTATCTCCCAAATCTATGGGTGTCATGAGTAAGATTGCCGTCATGATAAAGAATGTAGCCAAGGGATCAGACAGTCCGGAAATGTAACAAACCGCTTCCGTCTGAACTGGGTGCAAAAGAAATACCCCCGCACCAAGACCTGCCCCAACTAAACTTAGACCCAGACGGCGCAACCACATTAAGAGCATCATCCCTGAGCCAAGATGCAGAAGCAACGGCACCAGATGATATGGCAATGTTGTAGATTGGCCAAAGCGCGCGTAGAGCAAGGCATAAACCATTTGCTGATTTGGTCGGTAGAAGTTCCCCTTGATGTTTGCGCCTTGAGTGACGGTCGAGGTATAAAGTTTAGGCCAGTTTGCGAGATCCTGGACTAGGCTATTTTTTTGGATAAAGTGTTCATCATCGAAAAAGAACGGGCCCTCAAGACACGGCCAATAAACGGCGATCGTTGCAGCGGTTAGCATGCATATCGTCAATGCAGCTTGTAATTTTTGCCTTAAGTTCATGGGCATACTTAGATTTTACCTTGGATAACGAGAGGTGCCTAGGCTATGGAGAAAAGGCCAAAACAGGCCCAATTGTCGAGTGATGTCACCATTAGCTACACCGAGCACGGCAGCGGCACCCCGTTGCTTTGCATCACCGGGATCAATGCGACTCAAACTATGTGGAGCGCGCGGTTTATCGCTGCCTTAGCGGAGCATTTTCGCGTGATCACCTATGATCACAGAGGCGTTGGCGGCAGCGTCGGTCCGAGGCCTCACTCAATTACCGCCTTCGCAGACGATGCTAGACTCCTGATCCACTATCTCGGTTTAAAGCAGGCTCATGTATTCGGTGTCTCAATGGGCGGGATGGTCGCTCAGCATATGGCGGTCTATTTTCAGGACTTTGTCGATCACCTCATCTTGGGCGCAACAGCCTGCGCCGGGCATTTAGTGCGCCCTAAACTCAAGGTGCTGCTGGGGGCTCTGTTTTACCTTAAGCCAGATCTGGCGGCCCGCGCCCTTGTGTCTGATAACTATCTTAAGGCCGACCCGAGCCACCTGCCACGCCTCCTCGCTACCATGAAATCATCGTCAGCGGGGACCGCCGTATTCCTGGAGCAGTTAGTGGCCATAGCCTCGTTCAATTTACGAAGCGAGATTGGCAAAATCAAAGCTCCAACTCTTATTTTGTCCGGCACTGATGATCAAATTATCAGTCACCAAAATTCTGACCTTATAGCCGCGGCGATTAGCGGTGCTTCATTGATTAAGTGGGACGGTGTGGGCCATCTCTTCCCGCGCGAGCGACCAGAGGCAACGGCTCAAGCACTTTTTGACTTCGTCTGTAATTCAAGACGTTAAAAGCGCGCCTTAGTGGGTCACACGTCGCGGTAAGGCAGGTTCCTCGATAGGTGACGATGGTAATTCCGGTGCCAGCTCAAAGCTCACAAGAGCACCTGGCGCCTCTTCCATAAAAGCCGCGTAAAATCCCTCAGGTCCAAGACCTAATGCTGAAATCAAACCATCGACACCGCGCGCGCGCTCGATGCGGGCCGCCATATTGGCACCAATGCGCCCAAAGATCCCCTCACTATCTTCTAAGCGCAAGAGCTTAGTCCAGCGTGCGCGTGCATCCTCATCCAAAACTAAAATATCGCGGACATCTAGATAATTGGGCGTGATGAGACTGCGCTGTTGCCAACTGAGGATCCCACGATGATTGGCGGCAAGACGCTCACCATGAGATGCTACATAAGTAGACAAACCTTCGATCCAAAGACTGCCCAGTAAATTGCGATTCAGATCAGCGTTGCTACGCACTGACTGCTGCGACATTTGAGAGAGCGGCAAGGGAATGCCTGTCAACTTACCCGCAGCCAGATTTGTCAGACCCGCGCCGTAGAGTCGATGCACCAGGTGCGTCCAAGCCTGTTCAGGACTGCTCGCGCCCAAGGAGGTGTCAATACTGTCCTCGTAGGGTTCAAACGGAATTTCGTCGGCTGCAGTTACCAGACGGATCTTCCGCGGCAACGGGATACCGGGCGGCAAATAAGAGGCAATCAAGGGGTACACCCACTGCTTAAGCTCGTGTTTCCGCGCTATCACTGCGAGGGCGATGGGGGATGATGCACCGGCCGTCCCTCCGTCAACAGTGAACTGCACATAGGCGGCATCTTCCTGCCGCACGGCCTCCCATACCTTCTGCGGCGCCTCGGAGCTGGACGTAGCACACCCAGCACCGGCCAGGTGGACCACGAGTGCCACGTGCAGTTTGATTCTCAGAAGTTGTGCCATATTGGCTTTAGTGCTAGTTTCCCTGGCACTGAATGGCAACACAACTCGAACTATATCAGCCAACATCGAGGGTTCCGATGAGTCAAAAAGTTGCTCTAGTTACCGGCGGATCACGAGGGATCGGCGCAGCTTGTGCCTTAGCATTAGGCCGCGCCGGTTACAAGGTTGCTGTGCACTACCGCTCGGGCGACGAGGGCGCGCGCGCCGTCGTCGCCGAGCTACCTCAAGGCCAGGCCAAAGCCTATCGCTACGATCTGAGCGACCCGGCTGCCCCCCAGGAACTTGTCAAGGTGGTCAAGGAAGATCTTGGATCTCTTGATGTTTTAGTGAATAACGCCGGCGTAGCGATCGACCAGGTGTTGGCATTTGCCAAGCCCGACGACTTCGACACGCTCATGGCAACCAATCTGAGGCCAGTGTTCCTACTATCGAAATTTGCTGCCAAGGTTATGATTCGGCAACGCAGTGGTAGGATCATCAACCTGAGCTCTGTGGTTGGTCATACCGGCAACGCAGGGCAGAGCCTCTATGCGGCAACCAAAGCAGCCATCACCGGATTCACCCAGAGCATCGCTCAGGAACTAGCAGCAGCGGGCATCCTGTGCAACTGTGTTGCTCCTGGATTCATTGCCACAGATATGACCAAAGACCTCAAGGACGAGGTTAAACAAGCTATTTTGTCGAAAGTACCGCTGAAGCGACTAGGTACCCCTGAGGACATTGCTCACGCAGTGGAGTTCTTAGCTTCGGACAAGGCGGCCTACATCACGGGCACCACGCTACACGTTAACGGCGGTATGTACACAACCTAACCCTGAATCGATCAGGACGATTATGACTGCACGACAGGCTACGCCAGTCCCTGTGATCACTGGCATGGGACATTATTTTCCGCCGACTAAGTTGACCAATCAATTCTACGAGGGGCTGGACATCGGTTCTTCGGCGGCATGGATTGAAGAGCGCGTTGGTATCATCGAGCGTCGGACCGTACTAGCGCTGGACGACGTCACCAAGCTAAGGCGTGGCGAAACCACGCTGACAACCTTGCGTCAAGAAGGTCGCATCATGCCGATCGGTGAGATGTGCCGCGAGCCATGGCGTATGGCTAAAGAGCGCTCCGCACAGGCATATTATGATCCGAACGTGGTGATCTCGGGAACCTCAGTTCCGGATTGGGATATCCCAGCTAATGCCTGTGCGATCGCTGCAACGCTAGGCCTCGAAACCACAGCGTTTGACGTGAATTCTGCATGCAGTAGTTTCGTCGTTGATTTGCACGTGGCACGGGGACTTTTACTGAGCGGTCAGGCGACGGATATTGCCATTTTTAATGCCGAGAGATATTCAACCCGAGTCAATTTCGCTGACCGCGCCAGCTGCGTACTTTTCGGTGACGGTGCTGCCGCCTCTATCGTCTCGACGCGACCAGGTGCTAGAGGCCTCGCGGTGCGCGACACGGTCGTGATCTCATCACCGGCCGGTAGCCAGCACGTGAAATTACCAGATGGTGATTTCTTCTCGCAGAATGGGGCGGCCGTGCAAAAATTTGCCGTCACCAAGACTGTGGCTGTCACACAAGAGATTATGAAGCGACAAAATTTGCAGCCTGATGACATCAGCTATTTCGTTGCTCATCAAGCTAACTACCGGATGCTGATGGCGGCAGTGGAAAAGCTCGGCTTTCACCACGACAAGCACCTATGTAATGTCCAGCACCACGGCAACCAGGGTGGCGCAGGCGCACCCAACGTGCTCTCGATGAACTGGGACAAATACAAGGTAGGTGATCTTATTGCCGTCGCCGTCGTTGGTTCAGGACTCACCTGGGCCGGCGCCCTGCTTGAAGTCGTATAAGACCACTGACGTGCTTACTCTGACAGCAAGATCTGTACACCAGGATAGGATGGCGCCTGTCCTGGTTCTGCCTCGGCTAGAAATAGCCACTTGAGTAGAGCTTGATAAAAGCCGAACAGTGGTACTTTAGCAGCGATATCGTTACGCAGTGTCTCGCGCTTGGCTTTGAATCCTGCGTGACTTTCCTTAGTCAAATACTCCTGCTCATCATAATAATTGCGCAGCGGCTGTACTTGGATTTCAAACGTACGGCCACCCCATTGTACGACCGACTTCATAGCAGCCCAGCCACTAGCTTTGCGACTGTCCTGAGTTAAATAATTCTTGGTTTCTAACAACTCCAAGTGGAGCCGATCGTCCCGCAATTCGATGCCAATTCGCTCTAATTGAGCCGCACTCCAGTTAGCAGTGAAGAGTGAATCGTGCAGTGGCAGAACGTCAGACGTCGAGCCGACGACGATCTTGATACCAAAAACATCTTTGACAAACTGACTAAGATGGCTCATCTGTTTATCGCGTCTCACCATACCGTCTAGGTCAAAAATCTCATCGACCACTTTGTTCCAGATTTCCTCTTCCGCTTTAATGCGGCTGATAATCTTCTGGATCTTCATCGGATTGGGTTCGGTCGGCTGATATTCGACAAAGTTGGCCACGAGCGATGCCGGACTCCACTTCACCCCATCTGTAAAACGGAGCTTGGCTAATTGCCGCGTGCCCAAGTCAAGGTCCGAGGTTGAATAGAGATCCTTGGACGATAGTCCTTGAGACAGGACGAATCGCTCTTTGGTCGTGTCGATCTCGCCAACGACTACCGTGCTCAACTGATAAGAAGCAAAGTAATGGTCACAAATCAGTTCACTCAGCTGATGCAGCGCGCGCTCGCCACGCAGAATCATGGCACTGAATGCACGCCTAATCTCCCGCAGTTTTTGCCATGAAAAATATATCTCGTGATTGGCATCGGGGCGCGCTTTGATGTCGCTCAAGATAGTCGTCAGATAAACGACAAAATCGTTAAGCAGCGGCTCTCTCGTAACCATACCTAGCGGCGAGATCAAACTTCTGCCTTGGAGTGTCTCAAAACTTGAACTTAGATCCATGACTCTGTTTCACTGATAGTCTTAAAGCCTCAGGCGCTTCATTGTTGCTCTTGGGGCGGCCCCCAAACTGGGGCCTGCGCCTCAAAGAGGCCGGTCTTAAGGAGCCGTTGGTTGCTGCCGTCGCGATTCATGACGTAAAGCTGACGCGCCCCTTTGATATCACGACCAGGCTGGCGACTCGACTCAAATACTATGAGCTGTCCATTTGGCGACCAGGTGGGATGCTCGTTATCGCCTGAGCGAATCGTGAGGCGCTCAAGACCTGTGCCATCGATATTCATCATAAAGATGTCAAAACGATCGATGTCTCTATCGTAGCCAGCGAATGCAATCTTACTGGAGTCTGGTGACCAGGACGGGGTCGCATTCCACCACCCAGCGTAAGTGAGCCGCTTATCACTCAAGACGCGCACATCCGATTCACCGTCCCACTTCAACTCCGCGCGAAAAATATGCGGATTGCCAAAACGCCCAGACACAAATGCCAGCCATTTCTTGTCTGGTGAGAACGAAGGATCCACATCTAAACCAGGACCACGGATAATGGCACGGGACCTTTTACCATCGGGAGTGATGGCAAAGATATCGGCGTCACCCTCCGCCGAACCTGTAAAAGCTACCACTGTGTCGGTTGATGCCCAGTTACTGCCGCTATTTAGGCCTTTACGCCCGGACAGCTTGCGTTTCTTACCGGTCGCAATCTCATATATGAAGAGATCAGGATTTCCATCCTCGAACGAGGTGAAAGTGACAAAACGACCGTCATGGCTGAAAGCTGGCGAAATATGTGGCGCCTGACTTGAGGTGATAGCTTGGGCATTGGAACCATCGAAATCCGAGATGTAAACTTGCTTATAAGAGGACCTGGTCGCCTTACCGACAAATAGGAGGCGCGACGAGAAAATTCCAGGCCGTCCCGTGTATGCTTGCAGGACTCGGTCTGCATATCGGGCAATGACTTGCTTGACCTGCGCCGGACTGACCTTCGAGTACTTCTTGCCTACCATCAATTTACGCATAGTGATGTCGACAGTGCGTAGCGTCAAAATAAACTCACGGCCGTCACGGTCTATCTCCCCTACCGTGAGCGACTCCACCCCACTAGCGCGCCAGGCATTCAGATCAATGCCATCAAGTCCTTGACCCGCTGATTGCGCTTTCGGATTTTTGCGCAAGATCTCTTGATACCCAGCGCTGGACATAACACTGAAGAGCCCAGAAAAGTCGAGCAGGCGACCGAGTTCCGCAGTCGCTTCACTGCTGATCCGCGCCAACTCAGGGTCTGCACCACCGCCCAGCGGCGGTACGGCCGTGACCAAACGACGAAAGCTTGGATTATCGATGTTGACCGTGAACACGGGCGTCGCGGCATAAAGCCCTGACGACCACAGGGTGGCAAGGAGCCCACATCCTGCAACTACAGCCATTAAAGTCTTTGCTACTGTTTGCTTGAGTCTAGTCATACTAGCTCACTCCCTCCTAGACACCTCTGGGCGAAAACGCCACCGCAATCGGCTGGCCAACAAACTCAGTTGGTGGTCGCGGTAGTGGCACGGATGCCCGTACAGCTCGTACTGTATCGTCATCATAGGCTTGGTTGCCAGAGGGTTCTTTAACCCGCAATTCGATAAGCTCGCCATTTTCCGAGACCGAGATAATCAGCACCACAGATAGAGCCGTACCCTTGATACCGAGTGCTTCAGGCACTGCATAATTCCGCCTGATCGCTTGAGACAGCCGTGACCTGTAGGCATTCATTTTACCTTTAGCTACTGCAGACCCTGCGGTAGGACCGTCCTTGCGCAGCGCCTCGCCCAGTCTGGCCACGGCATCTTTTTCAGGAGCTTGTAGTGTTTTGGCCGTCTTCTGTTCGGCGCGTAGACGTTCAAGTGCAGCACGCTTTAGAATCTCAGCCGCAGCCAGCTGATTGTCTGTCTTGTTATCGGTCTTAACCGGCAGATCCTGCGGCTTGGGTTGCGGCTGTTCGGCCTTGGCTTCAGCCGGCTTGACGGGTTGTGGCGTCGGCGCCGGCTCTGGCAAGAGATCCTCCGGTTTGGGCTCATCCTTGACAGAAAACTTCTGCGGCAATTGGGGCAGCATTTGCACTGGAACCTTGGCCTCTGGTCTCAGCTCGGCCTGGGGCAAGGTCGTCTTGGACGGAGCCGAGGCCTCAAAGTCCGCCATGATCTCGGCATCCATGGACCATTCATCCATGTTGATTTTGGGGCTCTGATTGAGGATCTGCCATGAGCCCACAGCTAAGACGAACGTGTGAATGATCGTCGACACCCCAATAAAGAACCATAGTAGGCGATCCTGAGCATTGACAGCAGGAAGCACGGCAAGCCTACCGCGACCAACACTCGGCTCCATTTGTCCTACTGATGTTTCGGCTTCAACCACTGATAATGCGACTCACAAGAGTATGGATGAACGATTTACATGGTTAACGCGTAGCTTGTGGTGATTGCTGTGCTTGCGAATTTGTCAGCATAGCAAGTTTGGTCACACCGGCTAGCCTGGCGGCACTCATCGCCGTGACGACCCGACCATAAGGCACCCCGGTATCGGCACGGATGTAAAGTTCCTTTTTCTGCCTAAACTCATAAATAGCCTTGAATTTAGCCTCAAGAGCGGCATCCGCGACTTGCTGCTTGTCGAGGTAGTAAGCGCCCTGCCGATTGATGGAGAGTACAATCCTATCCTCATCAACGGAGGTGCCGCGGGCCTTGCTGATCGGTAGATCGACTTTGATCCCACCGATGCTGAGAGGGGCGGTCACCATGAAGATGATCAGGAGCACCAGCATCACATCCACGAGAGGGATGATGTTGATCTCCGCCAGAGCCTCTTGCTCATCACCGGCGCGTTCCTGGCCTATTCTACCGAATGCCATAGGACCTCACTTTACTCAGATGCGACTGTCTAGAGGCGATTGCACCGCGGCGGTGGGGGCAGACCCGACACTCGAGCGTGGTTTGTCGGAAACCAAATAACGCTCAACAATGTTAAGGAAATCAGCCGTAAATCCATCGATGCTACCAACCAGGTAACGCACTCTGGCAGAAAAAATATTGTACCCGACTACCGCTGGGATCGCCGCAGCCAGTCCGAAGGCCGTTGACACCAGAGCCTCGGAGATACCAGGAGCTACAGCAGCTAAGCTCGCACTTCCCGTCTTGGCAATCCCCTCAAAGGCTCCCATGATCCCCCAAACGGTCCCGAAGAGACCTATAAAAGGACAGGCCGAAGCACTAATGGCCAACATCGACATGAACTTCTCGAGGCGACGCCTCTCGAACATCTTGGACTTAGCGAGAGCTCGGTTAATGTTGTCCAGGGCCGCGTTCACGGCGATCTCCGAGGAGGCAACCTGGCCTAGCAACTGACTGCCGCGGACTAGCTCGGCATAGCCGCTACGGAACACCTCACGCACTGGACTATAAGGGTATTCAGCCAAGCGACTGTTAAGATCGTTGAGGGAGCGAGAGTCCCAAAAGCTCTTGGTGAAAGCCTCCCCACTCTTGGCCAAGCGCTGCAGATAGACGTACTTGGCGATGAGTACTGCCCAAGTAACTACCGACATCGACAAGAGAATCAGGAGACAGGTGAAGACGATAAATCCACCCTGCATGGCCCGGCTAAAGATACCCGTACCGCCAGCATCTGCCTCGGCCGGCGCTGCAGCGCTCGCAGGTTGCATGGCTGGTGCCGGCTCCATCGTCGTCACGTTAGCCTCTGGGCCTGCCGCCCAGGCGACGGCGTTGCCATCCGCTAAGCCGCTTGGCAACGGCACTACGTTGCTCCAAAGAATGATGCAGAAGAGCCACGATAGAACCCGGCGCGCGCATTCCCGCATAGCGATAACACCCCGCAAAAAATTAATCCGCTAAGGTCTCACTATATACGAATTTTGCCGGCATTAACAGAAGGTAACGGGAGCGTCCAGGCATGGGGTCACAACTACCACTGGCCGCTCGACCCCGTAGTCTAAAAATACCCGACGGTTTAGGTCCAAAAACGCCTGTCCGAAAGCGTAACGACTAAGGAGGCTCTCGTCCCAATGCCCGAGAAACGCCGCTGCAATGAAGACAGCCTCGATGGTCGCCAGACCCGCGTCTGGATCGCGGTTCTGCTTATTGCGGCGTGGGTAGGCCGTCACAAATCCTGGCGGGATACGCACCAGTCGCGGCAAGGGCTGCTCGACCAGCCTTAGGACCGCACCGAGGCGCTTCCAAGTGCAGTCTATCGCCGCGAGCACATTAACCTCGTGGCGCTGGCTGCTCGCCACGGCATCAAGCGACACGCCGTCAGGATGAAGCAGCATCTCTCCCGAAAGCGCCGGAATCGGACGCCCCCGGTGGTAACGGACTATCTCCATGGCGGGATGGTCAGCTAGAGGTAAAATCGTACACTTGTTGATCCGCTCGCTGCGATCAACCAAAACTTGAAAGCGCATCATTAGTAGTCGTCTTCGTCTTCTTCGTCGTCGTCGCCGTAGTCATCTTCATCACCCTGATCATCGTCGTCATCGTCATGATCGCCGTGGTCACGGTCGTCATCGTCATCGTCATCGACATCGCCACCGAGATTTCCGCCCTCAGGATAGGGAATCTCCCGATCACCATCTTCGTCGTCGAATTCCGGCTCGTAGGCTTCGTCGTCTTCCTCGGCTTCTCGCTCGAGAAATTCTTCTTCCTCTTCCTCGTCCATCTCATCGATGTCGTGCTCGTCCTCAGCAAGATCTTTACGCCGCTCAAGCCACTCTTTGGCCTGATCATCGGAGTCAAAACCGGCCTTAACTATACGTCCAGACTGGATGTGATAAACCTTCCACACTGCTTGCCACCTTCCTGTTTCAAATGGAGTTGTTGCGGCGGTCGTGAATTGACCATGACCGTGCGGATAACACGAGCTTATTTAATATTCAAATGCAGACCGTAGTACTGTCAAGATAGGGGCAATTATTTTAGGGTGTTAGGGGGCAAAAAATGCCCAGCATGACGCCCCCAACCTGGACCTTGAGACTGGCTGTCATTTGCCGTCACCCAATCGCGCACCTATCCAAGGCGACGCCCCGAGCTTATACCCTACTATCAAAGCATCGCAGGCCGTCTAAACACCTTCATCTCTAGCGCGAAGCCGAGCACCACTGTTCCTCTAAATATAGTCATTTATATATGTGCCCTGGCAGCTTCTCTCTCAGAATGCTCAAACGCAGCAACAAATTCCTCTAGCTCTATATTGCTCATATCGGCCTCTTTCCTCCCGACATCCCTCCAGCTACTGACAGCGGCCTCGACCTCGCCAAGTATCGTCTTGGCGCGAATCTGGGAAATATTGAAATATTTAAGAACAGACCAGAGGGCCACTATGCTTGCATCAGGTCCAGTCTCTTCTGAAATCCAAATTTTCAAATCACGCTGACGTTCAGGAAAGGGGTTTATGTCGAATGCAGGAGCAAGGCGCCAGAGGTCACCAGCAGAGTGCAGAAAGCCGTGATTGTGTAGGTGGTCATCGACGTTTGTGATCAGAATTGAAAAGGCTATTCTTCTCCAAAGTTCGTGAACTACCGCTACCCCTAAAGGGGTAAGGCTTCCGATAATTGCTTGAAGCCGCAGCTTCTCGCTTTCTCATCTTTTTTAACGCTTCGCCGTCCTTGCCAGATTCGCTTCGCTAAGCTGGTCTTATGCGGACTCCACGTCCGATACCCGCCTTGCAGCGAGCAACCCCGTTCCAGGGTCGAAAATGACTTGTACGCTAGAAAGTTATGTCAGTTTTAATCCGCGTTGGCGGGGTGAGTGTAGCCACGTACAGGTACACTCGACACAACACTAAGGTTTTTACCGATGCCATGTTTTGGGCATCGAACCCGTACCTTACTTGTCAAAGAGCGGAGGGATAATATTCGATGCAATTTACTTATACAAACGGATTTAGCGGCGGTATTCGCTAACGCGAAACCTTAGTGGATCGCCTTGACCGCCCCATAAATAAGGCGGATTGCGGCGATCATTTGTTCAAA
>VGTI01000047.1 GCA_016874735.1 Deltaproteobacteria bacterium | reverse complement strand
CGCGTGATCTCGGTAGCCCCTTGCAGGTCCTCCGGGTCGATGGCGGTGCTGCCGCCAATAGTCTGCTCATGCAGGCTCAGGCCGATTACGCAGGCATCCGCGTTGATCGCCCCGTCAACCTTGAGACCACCGCCTTTGGCGCTGCCCTATTCGCGGGCCTTGGCATCGGCCTTTACGCAGGGCTAGAGCCTATGCGCCGCGTGCGGAGGACCGAGCATATATTCTCGCCGGCCTCGACCCCGAATGAAAAGGCAACCGTAGCGCTTCACATCGCAGGCTGGCATCGCGCGGTCAAGGCGGTGCAGGTATTTGCTGGCACGGCGACACCATAGTCTAGTGAGGCGTGCCGTTTGGCATTAACGGGCGCAAATGCGATACTTGACGCATGCAAGACTCTTACCTGACGACGATCTTGATTTTGCTTTGGTGCCTGGCACTAGCGGTGGCCTGGACGGCGCTCGCCTATGTATGGGCCGTGCGCCAGAATGTAGGGCAAGCGCGGACGAACTTCGATCTAGACCAGGGCGTCATCTTGCCTGGCCTGGTGTTAGCGCCGGTGATGCTCGTGCTAAGTTTCCACCTGTTTGGCGTGAATCTTTTATTTCCCTCTGCGTTTGACGCTGACTTCAAAGCCAACCTCAGCGCCGCCGCGGCTCCGGCTAGCGCACTCGTGATCGCAAGCGGCCTGGCCAGATCACTATGGCGCAACGTTGCTGTACAGTACCAGTATTGGCAACGTCAGCCTTTCGCCACGGCCAGGCTTGCCGTCGGTAGCTCGCGTGAATCCGCCGTGCGCCGCTTGGTGATCATAAAGAGCTTTCTTGCGGCATGGGCCCAGTGCCTACCATGGCTTTACGGCGAGCTGATGATCGTGGAGGCCGTATTTAACGCTCCAGGCCTTGGCCTGTCCGCCTGGAATGCCGCGCGTCAGCGTGATCATTTGGGCCTCCTGACAGCCGTTGCAGGACTGATCTTGCTTTACGCTTTAGCTGTGGGCATGACGACGGGCGCAAGTCGATGGCTAGGCCGGAGACTGGAATCCTATGGCTAGAAGTCGCAGGCAAGTTTTGTTCGATAGCGGCATCATTTGTTTGTTCGCTTGCATCACTGTGCCGCGATGGGGGACATGGCTAGAGGACCGCATCAACCTGCGCCTCACACAAAAGATGCCAAGTTGGGCGCATCCTCTGGGCACGGATCATCTGGGACGCGATCTGCTCGTGCGCCTCGCGCGCGCGATCGCTGATGCGGCATTGCCACTGTGGCTCACAGTACTCACGGGCGTGAGTATTGGGACTTTGCTGGCCTTGATGTTAGTGGCTAAGGCGCATACCAAGTTTGGCAAAATACTCCGGCATGGCGTCAATCTTGTTGCATCCATAGTCGGAGCAATACCGCTCACACTAATAACCTTCGCTCTGGCCGTCGTGCTTGAGGAGGCAGACCTAAAAGCCGTGCTCCTCGCCCTCGGCGTTAGCGTTATTTTGCAGTCATATTTGCAGCTAGCAAATCACATCGAAGAATCGAGGCGACTCGGATATTGGACGGCGCATGAAGCGCTAGGAGGCACGTTGCTTGGACGCATCTGGCGCTACGGCATACGTTCAGCCTGGACGCAGGAATTAGCACTGAGTCTAGGATATAAGTTGCGCGCGGCAGTGATCGTCGAGGCCACACTCAGTTATCTAGGCTTTGGGATTCAGGAGCCGGAGGCATCGTTCGGCAATATTCTGGCGGCACACTTTGCCGCGTCTTTGCATGGCAAGTGGTGGGTTATGGCCGCCACACTATCGGTTCTGATGGTGACGGCAGCCGCACCCCAATCGCTGATCAGACTGGCCTCAACGCGGCAAAAGCCAGCGCCAACCAGCCAGCGATGAATCCTAGTCCGCCAATGGGCGTGATGATGCCGAGTGCACGTATATTCGTAAATACCAGCGCATAGAGGCTACCGGAAAAAAGCACGCTACCTGCGGTGAAGGCGATGCCGGCAACGCGGATCGCCAACGAGTCGACTTTGACCCCGAGTAGTCCGACCGCTATCAGGGCCAGTGCATGGTACATTTGATATCTTGCAGCAGTCTCAAAAACCGCAAGATTTTCGGGGGTTAAATGCTGCCTCAAAGCATGCGCGCCAAAGGCTCCAAAGCCCACAGCTAAAGCCCCAGAGACGGCGCCAATCGCTACCCAATAAGTCCATTCCATGGTATCGGTACCTCACCGCTTTTTTGTAGAGCCCCTGCGTAGGTCTACTGTATCGTACTGCAGGTTTACTCTAAACAAGCTGACCAACTCAAGGGGATGCACTATGGGAATTTTCAGCGGCAAGCGCGGCATCATCATGGGAGTGGTGAACGAATATTCGATCGCTACTGGCGTTGCCAAGTTTCTAACAGAACAAGGTGCCGAGCTGGGATTCAGTCACCTACCGGACAAAGACGGTCGGGACAGGATGGCGCGTCGGATCCAACGCGTGGCCGAGCCACTCAACGTCAAATTCGTGCGCCCCTGTGACGTCTCGAGCGATGAGGAGATCACGCGCTTTTATGATGAGGTGCGCGAATCTTTTGGTCCTCTTGATTTCGTTCTGCACTCGATTGCTTTTGCTCCGATCGAAGACTTGCGCTGCCCCACCCTAGATTCATCGCGCGAGGGTTTCAAGACAGCGATGGATATCAGCGTTTACAGCTTTATCGCTGTGGCGCGTGCTGCCGCTAAAATTATGAATCCGGGCGGCTCACTGGTCACCATGTCGTACTACGGCGGCGAGCGCGTCATCGATGGTTACAATATGATGGGTGTTTGTAAGGCGGCGCTCGAGATGGCGACGCGTTACCTCGCCTTTGATCTTGGTCCTAAGGGCATTCGCGTTAATGCGCTCAGCGCTGGCCCGATGAAGACTCTGGCGGCATCGGCCGTGGGCGACTTCTCGCGCATGCTGGACTCCCATGCACGCGGTGCACCACTGTTGCGCAACATCACCCAGGATGATGTCGGCAAGACCACCGGTTTCTTACTGAGTGACTTGTCGTCCGGTACCACTGGCGAAGTCTTGCATGTCGACTGCGGCTACAGCATCATGGGCAGCCACGAGTATGTTGAAGATCGCGTCAAACAGTATTGATGCTGTGACACTAATGAATTGAGGAGTCTCCGATGTTAAGGCCTGAGGATATCAAACTAGATTTGACTCGGGCCTGGACGGAGCAGCTTTATCGGGAGTACGAGCATATTTGCTCGTACTTTCGCGTGTCCCTCGCCACCCCGGTCATTGCCGTCGAGGCCCTGACGTCGGTTTGGGGTCAATGGACGCGGACCACCCGTCGCTTGACGGTCAGCCGCCGCCTGATTGAGCAGCATGCGTGGGATATCGTCATCGAGATCTTGAAGCACGAGATGGCGCACCAGATCGCCGACGAGTTGCTCGGTGGTGGAGGTCTCCCGCACGGCACGGCGTTCCAACAAGGGTGTGACATGCTGGGCGTCGCTGACTGGGCGCGCGCTGCATCGGGAGAATTACCGACCGAGATTCCAAGTTGGCGTGACCGGGCTTTAGGGACTGAAGAGGAACGTCTCCTTAAGCGGGCCGAGAAGCTGCTCGCTCTGGCCGGATCCACCAACGAGCACGAAGCCGCTCTGGCCATGGAGCGCGTTAGGCAACTCTACGCGCAGTACAATCTCGAAGCCGTCAAGGCGCGGCGTCAGTCCACTCACGTTTACTGCGTGATGTCGCGTAAGCAAAAAAAGATCAGCGCTGAGGAGTCGATGATCTTCGGCGTTTTAACCGAGCATTTTTTTGTGCGCGCTATTTTTCTCGATCAATACGATCAGCGTGATCTCTGTACTTACAAAGCTGTCGAGCTGCTTGGTACGCGGGAAAATGTGCTGATGGCTGAGTACGTCTATCACTTTCTCCGCAATCAGTTGGACTCGCTATGGGCTACCTATCGTAAAGACAAGTCCGCCCCAGCTAAGGCACGTCGCTCGTACATGATCGGCGTGCTGTCAGGATTCAGTAGCAAGCTGAGGAAAGCGGCTCACTGTCCGACTGACGCAAGTAGTCATCTGAGTACAACTGAGACCAAAGCTCTGATCAAACTTGCCGACCAGGCCTTGGACGTTTTTGTTGGCGACCGCTATCCACGACTTAGCACGCGGCGCACCAGTGGCGTCCGGGGCGACCGCTCGACCTACGATGCTGGGGTGCGGGCTGGTAGTGATTTAAACCTGCACCGAGGGGTTACGCAACGCTCCGGAAACAAAGGGCTTTTAATCACCTAAAGCCCCATAAAAATCGCCCTAAAGTTTACGACCCATTATGTCGAAAAGGACTTTAGGAGCAATCAGTTAACGCAAGATTCCGGCAGGGGGAATTACCCAATGAGTCGGATCTCTGACATAGGTCGGGTGATAAAAGGAGCATGCCTGAAGCTGGTCCAGCGCGGGTTTGTCGGCACGTTCTTTTTTATTGCAGCACCGAACCCGGCTCTGGCCACTCAGAATCTTAACTACTCGGGCCGCCTCACTAACGCAAACGGCTCACCGATGACTGGACCCGTAGAACTTGTCATCAATTTCTACAGGGCAGCCACCGATGGCGAGCCCATAGGGCCTACCCTGCAATTAGGCAGCGTAGAGCTTGTCCAGGGCCTGTTTACGGTCGACTTAACGTTGGCGCCAAGTGATATAGATACGGTGTTTAGCAACGGGGCAGAGCCCGCTTACGTTCAAGTGACTGCAAACGGCAAAGCCTATCCGCGGCAGAGATTGCTACCGGTGCCCTTGGCGTTGCGCGTTCCAGTCGACAACAGCACCGTGGAATTCAACACCAGCGGTCTCCTCGCTGTGAAATCGATACCAATCACGAAGGTTGACGGCTTAAGCGGAATTTTGGGCACATCCGTCGCTTTGAAAGGCGCTGCCGGCAGCACCGTGGATGGGTATTTGAGCAAAGACGATTGGCAACGATTCGATGCGAAACAGGACAAAATTACGACGAGTTCAACTCTTGATATCGCTGGGCTAAATACGTCGGGACAAAAAGCCATCTCCATCGAGCCGTTCGCTACTAATCCTGGTAGCACTGGAGAACTTCGGTTCAGCGAGCTTGGTGCCAACGGGGACAACTATGTGGGGCTGAGATCACCCGATGCCTTGACGGCAAACTTGGTTTGGACGCTTCCCAACTCAATCGGCACTAATGGACAAGTCCTAAGCACAAACGGTAGTGGCAATCTAAATTGGATCACACCTAGATCCGGCACTGTAACCCAAGTTACGACGGGCCCAGGATTAGTCGGTGGACCGATCACCATGAGCGGTCAAATTAGCCTTGCCAACACGACTGTCGTTCCTGGGTACTACCCGCGCGCCAACATTTCCGTCGACGCGCAAGGTCGGATAACCGCGGCCAGCCAAGGCTCTGACATCGATCTCACGGCCGAAGTATTCGGGACACTGCCGATTAATCGTGGTGGTACAGCGACATCGACCACTCCGACTAATGGACAGCTTCTTATCGGTAACGGCGCAGGTTATAGCCTTGCAACGCTGACTGCCGGCACTGGCATGATCGTAACCAACTCATCTGGCGGGATCAAAATCGACGCAACTGAGGATCCCGCGCTCAAAGTCAGTAAAGCTGGAGACACGATGACGGGCGGCCTCATGGTCGCTGGAAATATCGGTATCGGCACCACCAGTGCTAACAGCGCTCTCGACATCCAGGGAGGCCAACCGCAGCTGCGATTGGGCATGACTGACAGCGCAGGGAAAATTTCGTTTGCTCGTGCAAGTGACGGGTTGTACCAAGCCACGCTGGGGTACTTATCATCCACGGAATCAAGTAATTTCAATTTTGCCAGCACAGGCGGCGGTAGCTATTTCTCGTGGAGCGTCGGTACTACAGCGAACGAAGTTATGCGACTTGACCGTTATGGCAACGTTGGCATTGGCACTACGAACCCAACGCAAAAACTTGAAGTTAACGGAACGGTCAAAGCTACTGCACTCGTTGGCGACGGTAATCAGATCACCAACCTCAACTCTTCTGCAGTCAACTGGGGGCTTCCTGGTGCCATTGGCTCCGTAACGCGCAACTCTGGTAGTTTCACCACGATCGCCAGTAATGCCGCGGGAAGTGCCTCGTCACCAGCAGCATCCATCACGGGCAATTGGTTCAATGGGGGCACGACGACTACGACCAAACCTCAACTTTTGATCGAACCAAGTGGTGCGACATCCAATGCATGGTCCACGGGTGGTACTGGTGTGGGTGTCAACGCCGCTAACGGCTTTATGGGACAACTGATTGATCTGCAAGTGAACGGCGCCAGTAAGTTTGTGGTGACTGGTAGCGGTAATGTTGGGGTTGGGACGACGGCACCTTCTGCAAGATTTGAAGTGAGCGGTGGCGCTATACGCCCCTCGGTGGGCAACTCCCCATCCTCTGGGATATACTTCCCAACCGATCCCGGCAGTGGTGCCGGAGACGAGGCTTTCATACGCTATTATTCGACTACGGGTGAAATAACAAAATTGATGATTGGCACCAACAACGATGCCGATGACTCTATCGGCTTCAGTCAGATGGGTGCTGAGCGCATGACTATCTACAATGGCAACGTCGGGATAGGGACTACGGCTCCGGGTAGCACGCTGGAAGTTACTGGAAACATCATGATTTCACAAGGCGCTAACCGGAAGATTAGTGTAGCAACTACTACGAGCAACATAGCTGGCAACAGCCTAACTATCCAATCGGGTACAGCTCAGCAGAGCGGTGTGTCGGGACAAAATGGCGGTTCGCTGTACCTTACCGGAGGTACCGGATACGGTATAACCGCAGCAAACAGTGGCGGCAACGTTTATGCCTATGGCGGCCCTGGCACAGGATCTGCTGCATCAAACGGCAACGTGATACTTGCACATAACGGAACGAGTTCCGTAGGCAACGTCGGCATAGGCAACTCGGCACCAACAGTGAAGCTACAGGTATCTGGCGGTCAAGCTGCGGGCTCCTTTACCTCTAACGCAACCGGTTCCATTGATTGGAACAACGGTAATATCCAGACAACGAGTGTAGCCGCTGGGAATATTTCTATGAGTAATTTGGTCGATGGTGCAGGATACACATTAATCATCACCAATACTACAGGTGGAAACTATACACTTAGTAGCCCAGGACTCACATTTAGATGCAACCCAGCCTGTCCTGTTAACGTGACCGCGGGCATGGACACCGTGCTTGCAATGGTAAAGGGTGGAACAAGAGTCTGGGTGACATGGACACCAGGATTCCAATAATACCGAGGAATTTTAGAGCATGACGAGATCAGGGTGCTGATATACTGGAGTTGGGAGCACATTGACCATGCGAGCTTTGCTTTTAATTTGGATCGGTATTGCCTTCGCCGCTGTGACGCTCGCGTCACAGAGTCTTTCGCAGATTGGTTTCTCGCCAATGATGATGAGTGGTCGTAATTGTGGGAGTATTTTTAATGGGTACTACGCGTCTCGCAAAATGTACCTAGCCGGGAGTGTCTCAGAGCCCTCGAGCTGCGACTATGAGACTCAGTATTCTCAGTGCATCAATGGCACGCAGAAACCCTACAGCGGATCCTTTAGTAACCAATCATGCGCAGCCTATCGGACCCGCTACAACACCTCGGCAACAACTTGTCCCACTCCGTGCTATGCCGAAACCCAGGTACAAAGCTGTAGCAACGGTAGTTGTGGAGGATTTAACGGCAGCTATGCTTATTCCAGCTGTACCCAGAACCCAACATCCCAATCCATGAACTTTTGGGTTTCCAACCCATACACTTATTCTTACAACTGTAATCCATATTCATGTAACCCGTATAACTGCAACCCTTACACTTGCTACGTAAGTTGCGAATGTATGTGGTGGCCTATTTTCGGTATACAATGCCAAAGCTGTCCCACAACTTGCTACAACACTTGTTATGGAACTTGTTACGACACTTGTTACGGTACCGCTTATAGCTGTGATTATGGAGGAACGACTTCGCGCTCATGCAGCGTCAGTAGTAACACGGTTAGCGGAAGCTGGGGTGGTTGGAGCCCCAACGGCAGTAATTACTTTTCAGATAGTGGATGCAATGCACGCTATTGATCGGTGTTCACTCAGTACTAAATCGCTAAAGCGCACTGCTGGAGTCATTTGATGTTGAAAAGTGAAATATCAGCGACGCAAAAGGGTTGGACCTCAGCCCTGCTTCTTGTCGTAATGTCTACAGTATTTCTTGGCCTAACATCATTAATGCGCACTCAAAACATGACGAACTTGCCACCGCTAGTACTGATGGCCCTACTCTTATTTGCCTCTGCGCTAATTTCGATACCGGTAGCATGGAGTCGACGCGCGGAGCTAAAACAGTTAAATTCCGTCGATGTTCTGAATATTGTTGTAACTTCGTGGTCTGGCCCAGTGTTCGCCATCTATTTTAGCATGCTGGCACTTATGCCAAATGGGGTTCCACTCGGCAATCTAACTGGCTCCGTGATCGTTCAAAAATTACAACCAGTGATCACGTTTATATTCGCTTATGCCATGCTACGTGAAAAACCAAGTATACCGCACTATCTAGCACTTTTTGTTCTACTGCTGGGATCATATTTAACGGCCTTTGGTGCTGCTCCCGTTGGGAATTTCGTGGAAGGATTTAACCGCGAATCCCTCATTTATATGTCCCTTTCCGTAGTATTCGGATCTCTCAATTCTGTGACTGGAAAGGTGGCGACCACAAAAATAAGTCCAATAAATTTAGCGGCAGTCAGATCGATCTTAGCCGCTATTTTATCAGTTCTAATTACACAACAACTCGCACCCAAAGGCACTGACTTCGCGTCAATGTTTGGCAGCATAAGTGTAGACTGGTGGAGGTACGCCTTAATCGGACTCGCCAATTTTGGATGCCTAACCATTTATTTCTATGGAGTAAAAAAGCTGCCCGTAACATCAATTGCTATTGCCGAGTTTGGAGCGAAAGCGCTCGCTCCTCTTGTGATTTTCGGACCGCTTGTTATCAAACCTTCGCTATCGTCTGTTAGTGGCTTTGCTGCCGCTATCTTGGCGGTCATTATAATTGCGCGGACCATGCGACCTGAGACAGGTCATGCGAGTGAACCAAATGAGGCTGGCTGAATTAAAAGAACTCAATTTCCCACATATCTCTACACTAATTTAGTTCTTGGGCATACCCTTACACTCGTCAAACTCTTTGCGCAGGGACTGATTCATCTCTTTCAAGACATCATATTCGCGCATCGAACGCACGCGTCCGTAGTACTCGCTGAGCGATACCGACTTATCGGCTGGCATCACCTCGAGAATGGCCGTGACTTGTTTCTGCGGCAGCTGCTTAAAAAGCTCGACCACTAGGTCTTTATCGAGCTTTTCGATGACCGGAGCTGCTTTCTTTGGTTCCATCTTGGCGTATAACGTGATGAGCTTATCCAAACGTTCGCCCTTCAGGTCCTTTTCTTTCTGGATAGTTTCGGCGAAATAGCGGCGCTCCTCGTCGAGTTTTTTAAGCTTCTCGTCGATCGATTTTTCGAGACCTTTGAGTTGCTCTTCGCGCCGCGCGAGGTTAGAAAGCCTATCCTCAATCTGGCGCTTTTTACGCTCAGCGATATCGAGGTATTTACCTAATTCTTCTTTTTTTATCGAATCAGGATTTAATTCGGGAAGCTCGAGGAGATTAGAAAGAAAACTCTGCCGCGGCTTGGCTCCGTCCTTGGTGTCACTCTTGGCCTCAGTCTTAACGTCATCTTTGGCCTCGCCCTTGGCGTCGGCAGATGCTTCAGCAGATGCGGTTTTTTCGCCTTTCTTTTCCTCAGCGTCGCCCTTAGCAAAGAGGGGGAGATCACCAAATCTAACCTCCCCACCAGAGACGGCAAAAAGCACCATGAGTATAACGATCTTGGCCGCGATGATGGCTTTCCAGATCTGATTTACGGGTTGTTTACTTTGGTTGAAGCTCATACGTATCCCTAGGACTTATTTTGACTGACAAACTGCCGTAGTGCGATCTCATCGAGCATCTTCTGCTCGGCCTTGCCCACTTCTTTTTTGTAGTCGATCGTATAGCGCTCTTGCAGGCGCTCGATAGCCTTCAGCTCTCGCTCGGCTTCATTCAAGCGTGCAAGTTGCGCACGCTCTTTGTTCTCGAGCTCTTGAACCTTGCGGTAAAATGCGTACCACTGCGCTTTAACATGATCGAGACCGGACTCAATCGTGTCAATGTTATCGCGCTTAGTCGAGGTCCTGATGCGATTGAGCTCGTCGACACCCGTCATGTACTGGCGCTGACTATCACGCATCGCAGCCACTGCTTCAACCTTGGCCTTATTGATTTCAGCAAGTATGGCAGCCTCATTATCAACACGCGTCTTCTTCATCTTGATAATCGGCTGTACGCGATTAATCTTTTTCATGCTTTTCATCGGTTATCATCTACCTCGGTTAAATAGGTCGCGCATGCCCTGCAACGCCTCGCGTAAGGTTGAACGTTCGTTGATGTCTTGACGCAGAAAAGCCTCGATCGTTGGCATCATGGCGATGGCGGCCTCAAGCGTCGGGTTGGTACCCTGCTGATAGGCGCCTACCTGAATAAGGTCGATATTCTCCTGGTACACACCGAGTAACTGACGCAGCGTCGAAGCAAGACCCCAATGCTCATCGTCAACGATATCTCGCATGACCCGGCTGGTACTGGTCGTGACGTCTATGGCAGGGAAATGTCCACGCGCAGCGAGCGAACGCGATAAGTTGATGTGGCCATCGAGAATAGACCGGACGGCGTCGGGAATCGGATCATTAAAGTCATCACCATCGACAAGTACAGTGTATAGACCGCTGATACTTCCCTGGCCATCGACTTGGGGACCACAACGTTCAAGAAGACGTGGGAGCAGGGCAAAAACCGATGGCGGATAACCTTTGGTCGTGGGCGGTTCGCCGATAGCCAGTCCGATTTCACGTTGCGCCATGGCGACACGGGTCAAACTATCCATCATCAGCAGCACGCGTTTACCCTGTGCCGAGAATGCTTCCGCAATGGCGGTAGTGGCACGAGCCGCACGCAGGCGCATAAGCGGTGACTGATCGCTTGTGCTACAAACGACAACTGAGCGTGCCAAGCCTTCCGGACCAAGGTCACGCTCGATAAACTCCCGCACCTCGCGACCCCGCTCGCCAACCAGACCAATGACGTTGACGTCGGCTGCAGAACCGCGAGCAATCATGCCCATGAGAACGCTTTTGCCTACACCCGAGCCGGCCATAATGCCTACGCGCTGACCTTCGCCAAAGGTCAGTAGACTATCCATGGCACGGATACCTAGTTGAAACTTATCTGCGACCCGCGCGCGCCTTAGAGGGTTGGGTGCCTCTTTTTCGAGCGGCACCATAAACGGGCGCTCTGGTAACTGTAGGTCACCCTCAAGCGGATTCATCAGAGGATCAACCACTCTACCAAGCAGGTAATCACCCACGGCCACTCGGTCCCAAGTTTGTTTGCCGCTGACGGCACACCCTGGGGCAATGCCGCTAAGGCTAGAATAAGGGATGAGCAGAGCCTTATCGCGGGTAAAACCCACGACCTCTGCCAATACTTCACCCTGTCCGCGCACGCTAATGCTGACGACAGTGCCTAGACGGCTTCCGGGTAGGTGCGCCTCTACTACGGTACCAACGACGTCGGTCACCTTGCCGGATGGACGCCAATCGATTTGATTGAAGGAAAATTTCAGCGCCTCACGATCGAAACGTCTTAAACTAAGACTCACGCAACCTGCCCCTCATTCTTGAAGAGATCGATGTCTGCCTGGCGCAGAAGTTCACTGATCAGTTTGGTGACATTGACATCAATAACGCTCATCTGCGATTCGACTTTGAAATCACCAGGGGCTACCTCTGGATCTTTAACGAGCGCGTCTTTGAGTTCTTGCGGCGCAATGGCACTGATACGGTCGATCAGATCCGGATGGATATGGACGCGGATCTTACCAGGTTCTACTGCCTCAGCGATGGCTCTTTGGAGTACGGTCAAGAAGGTATCGGGACTGACGCTAAACTCACGCTTGATAAGGGCCTCGGCCATCGCTTGACTAAGTTCGTAGAAGTTCTCTTGCACGTTCTCAAGGATGCTACGTTTGAGACCCTCAAACTCTTTGATGAGATTGGCAACATTACCAAAGACCTGCTGCGCCGTCTCACGCATCTGCAGCTCACCCTTTTCCTCGCCAGCACGGAAACCGTCGCGGTATCCCTGCGCCTTTGCGGTCTCAGCGGCTTCCGCCCATTTCTTCTCTTGTTGCTTTTCTTCCTCAAGGCGGTCCTTGTAGCGCTGCACGGCTTCCATCTCGGGATCAGTTACCTGCGCCCCAGCTGCACCTGGCTGCACCGGAATGAAGGCGGAGGCCGTGTCTTGCCCACGTGCCGGTCTTTGTGGTGGGTGCGAGGGTAGTTCAGGAGCCGAGTTGTTCAGACTCTTTATGCCCTCACCCACCGCTTCCATATACTCCCATTGCTCCTCGCTACCTGTGACCATGGGGCCGCCGCCGATGACTGCTTTAGCTGTGTCAGTGGGTTCCCTCTGCGGCTGCGGTGCTTCTGCCTTGGCTGTGGGGCTCTGCGCTGGGGTGAAATCCTGGTCTAGTGGCGACTGAGCTTGTTGATGCGTTCCTGATTGATTTTGCTGCTCGCCACCTTGTTGACCATGCTGCCGCAGGAGCTGCATCTGAAACTCGTATTCGTCCTCATCATGAGAAAGCTCGCCGCTGGCGCGACGCTGATTGTCGAGCTTCCATTGCTGCGTGAAATCGAGCGGCATCAGCACTTGGCGTCGCTGATTAGCGGGGATCAAATCTTCGTTAAACTTCGTCGGCTCGAGAACGACTTCGGCCACGTCCTCTTTGCTGTGATAGTCCTGGTGAATGATCGAGCGAGACAAGTTGTCTTTGGGTAATACTTGAACCGTATTGATTTCTTCGAAATCGAATTCGACTAGCGCTACCTTTTCCAGGAGCGCCGTACCCTTCTTAATGAACCTGCCCTGTCTCTTGGGACCGTCCAAATTCATTGCTATCCCCTAATTTTACTAAACATTTTGTTGCGGATTCAGCATCAATCTGATCGCTTCCGTAGTCCGTTTGGGTTCGTTCTTAGCGAGATAGAGGACCTGCTCTTGCGGTGACATCTTGTCGAAGGGAACCTCTTCCTTCACCTGGACATTTTGCAGGGTGCCTATATCAAGATCAGCCCGGAAGTCTTCGATCACTTGCTGCTCTTGTTTGCGCTGCGGATTGTAAGATAACCAGCGGAAGTACGGCCTGACGATGAAGGAGAAGAAGAGAATCAGACCAAGGGCCACGGCTGCAGATACGGCGAGGGTACTAACATAATGGTCTGTTTCCTTTTTCTCGTTCTTAATCGCCTCAACCTGCATGGGGTTCAGCTGGAACATCAAGTTACGCACCGTCACGAGATCGCCGCGCTTTTCATCAAAGCCTATCGACGAGCGGACGAGCTCCTCAATTTGTTTTAACTCCTCTTCACTCCGCGCCTCAAATGGTGGACGCGCTCCGTCTGGTGGGTACTCCTGCTTGCCATCGACCAAGACGGCGGCAGATAGGCGCAGAATCTTTCCGAGAGGCAGCGTCTTCTGACTGACCTTTTTGGCAATTTCGAAGTTGACAATTTCGGAGTCTTTTTTGTTTTGCGTGTTAGACTGATTCATTGACAACTGCTCCTGCTCGCCAGGAACATTCGATTTGCTACCGGGAATACCGGTGGGATTCAGCCCAGTTCCACTTAGCGAGTAACCCTGCGTCTCACGGGAAATCGCCACCACACGATCGGGATCAACATCCGAAATGGTCTGCGACTCTTGGGTAAAGTCGACGGTGGCATCGACCTTGACGTCGACCTTTTCTGCACCGACGATGCGACCAATTAGGCCGCGAATATTTTCCTCATACTGCTTCTCTATGGCTCGCTTGTAACCGATCATTTCCTTAGTCATTTTGGCTGAAGTATCTTCACTCTCGACCTCGGTCAGCATTTTTCCTTCGCCGTCAATGATGGTGACGTTGCTAGCTTTGAGACCTTCGACAGATCGTGAAACCAAATTGACGATGCCCTTCACTTGCTTTTTATCTAAATCGAAACCACGACGTGTTTTTAGGTAAATTGCCGCGGTCGGATCGATTTTATCTTCGAGAAAAAGACTACTCTTGGGCGACACAATATGGACCTTGGCAGCAGTCACGCCATCGATCATCATAATCGTGCGTGAAAGCTCCCCTTGGATGGCTCTTTGTTTGTTGATGCGTTGCTCAAAGTCGGTACGTGTGAAGTCTTGAGAATCAAACTTTTCCCACCCGACCACGCCGTGTGCCGGCAAACCCTCGTTAGCTAACTTGAGGCGGATCTCCGCGACTTGATGACTCGGAACTTTGACGCCCTTGGCGTCAACCTGGTAATCGATAATGTTGTTGGTCTTGAAGAAGCTTGTAATCTGCTGGCTATCCTCTGCCGATAAATCGACAAAGGCATACTCGTAGGATTCTTTGGGCCGCATCGATAATGCAGCCACCAAGCCGCCAATCACCAGGAGCAAAGCAGCGCCGCCGCCGATCTTCTGAACCGCGCTTAACTTGCCCCAAAGACCGCCGGTGTTTGAGAACATCTCGCTAAAAAATTGGCGTAACTTATCCACTCAATATCTCACTATGAAATAGGTTATACCGGCATCCGCATGATTTCTGAGTAGGCTTCCAGCGCTTTGTTGCGCAGCTGAACCATCAGATTGAAGGAGAGCTCAGCCTGCGTTGATGCGAGCATGGTCTCGTGAATATTCTCCGCTTTGCCCGTGGCCATTTCCGTGCCCATACGGTCTGCAGTCTGGCTCTTTTGGTTGACCTCTTGGACCGCCTTCTGCAGGTGATCGGCAAAGGACATTCCGCCGTCTTTATCTTTACTCTTATCGCTATCCTTGGACTGGCTAATAGCCTCCCGCTGAATGTCGCGCAGGCTGTTTAGGATTTGCTCGGTAAATTTTGAGGCTGAAGCTATTTGACTCATAAGTCAGTCCATCGTTAATTGATTATTAGCGGCCGATTTCCAGGGCTTTCATCGCCATCTGCTTGGCATCGTTGAGCGCAGTGGCATTGGCTTCAAATGCCCTCGTAGCTGCGATCATGTTGACCATTTCACTCATCACCTGAACGTTAGGCATCTCAACATAGCCCGTGGCGTCAGCGTCGGGATTGCTAGGATCAAAGACGCGACGCGGAGCTTTGGTGTCCTTGTGGATATCGACCACCTGGACCTTGCGTAGTTCGGTGCCGTGACCACTGGTGTCGTTGAGATAATCCTCAAAGGCCGTACCCGTGGGGACCGCCGAAACGACGACGTCCCGCCGCTTATATGGTCCGCCGTCATCGCCGCGGGTGGATTGGGCGTTGGCTAAGTTGGCGCTCAGCACGTTCATGCGCACGCGTTGCGCAGCAAGTCCGGAGGAGCTTATGTCCATGGCCTTAAAGAAACTCATCCACGACCTCCATTGATGGCATAGCGCAGCATGCCAACCTTACGATTGATAACCTCTACAGCGGACCTGTAGAGCATTTGGTTCTGCGCCATCCGTACCATCTCGTCATCGATGTCGACGGTATTGCCATCTTCACCAACGCTCTCGGTGGGTTTGACGTAGACATCAGCGCGCATTTTGCCGTTAGCCTGGGTGAAGGCGTTCCGAAAATGCTTTTCGTTCGATACTTTAATGGGAACCTTGCCGTCTAACTTGGCCATACTGGCGAGTTGGTCTTCAAAGTCATAGCCAAGTGCTCTGAAACCGGGAGTCTCAGCGTTAGCTATGTTGCCGGAGATAACTTCGCTGCGCTTCAGGCGCTGATCTAGCGAGGCCATTTGTAGCCTGTCGGCAAAGTTGAAGACGCCACCAAATACGGTGCTCATGAAGCTCTCCCAGTGGTCGGCGCCATGACTTCGATGCCTTCGGCCGTAAACTCATTAATCTTGTTACGAAGAGTCCGCAGGCTGATGCCTAGAGTCTTGGCTGCATGGGTACGGTTGCCTTGGTGATGCTTCAGAGTTTCGAGAATAAAGTGGGTCTCGAGATCACGCAGAGGTTTGCCGATCGGCAAAAAGCTGATCCAGTCGCCATTAGCAACAGCATGGTCTGTGTCGATAGGAAGACCTATTTCAGTAATCTCACGACCGCTTGATAGGAGTACCGCACGTTGGATGACGTTTTGGAGTTCACGGACATTGCCTGGCCAGGTGTGTGCCTTCAGGCGCTGTTTGGCACCCGGCGAAAGTTCCATGATCTCTTTGCCAAACTGATCGCAGTACTGGCGGAGGAAAAAGAGAGCGAGCATTTCAATGTCGGCAACACGCTCTCTTAGCGCCGGTACTTCTAATTGAATCACATGCAGACGGTAGTAGAGATCCTGACGAAATTGACCACATGCTACAGCTTGGGTTATGTCCCGGTTAGTGGTAGCTATGATGCGTGTCTTAATCGGAATCGGGCCGGTACCGCCGATGCGCTCTATTTCCTTCTCTTGAAGAGCTCTGAGCAGCTTAGCTTGCAGGGCAGGATCCATTTCTGTGACTTCATCAAGCAGCAAGGTGCCGTTACTTGCAAGTTCAAATTTGCCGATATGCCGTTGGTGAGCGCCAGTGAAAGCACCTTTTTCATGACCGAAGAGTTCACTCTCGAGCAAATTGGATGGCAGCGCGGCGCAGTTGACAGCGACAAAGGGTTCATCACGACGACCAGAAAATGCGTGAACTTGGCGCGCAATGACTTCTTTGCCTGTACCCGATTCACCTGTAATCAATACCGGCACGGAAGTGTCTTTTATTTGCTCGACAACTTCCTTAATCCTGAGCATCTTTTCGTCGGCTGCCAAGAACGGGCCAACATTTTGCCGTAGATCCTGAGCATACTGCAGATAGTCTTCAGCAGTGGGTTTGTCGCTGCTTTGCTGGGCAGCAGCTGTCACTGGCACGGCAGAGTTGGCATTTGATGCGGTCATGAGATCCCCTTCGCTAAGTGGTCAAATATCTACTGAAGCTGTCCAAGGCGTTCCTTGGCGAGATTCGAGTAAAAGAGGTTATTGCCGTCGTCGCTGGCTTTACGAAATGCTTCGATGGCCTCGGCGCGTCGCCCCGCGCGGAATAGCAGCAGTCCGCCTTTGTACAAGGCCTCGGCGCGGCCATCCCAATTTTCGGCCTCCTCACCGACTTGTGAGAAGAGACGGCCAGCATCCAGATATTGATTTGCTTTGCGGTATTCGTCTGCGAGTGCAGTCAGCTCACTTGCCCAAACTTTCTTGGCCGCAGCGTCGTCGGCAAAATCTTTGGGCTTCATATATTTTAGGAGATCGATAGCCTTTTTACGTTCGACGGGCATGCCGAGTTCGCTGAATCGCTTGCCGAGATCTGTGAGTAAGAGCACGGCACTGCCAGACGGACTAAAATTGCGCGTCCAATCTTTGGCCTCGCCACCATTATCGGCTGACTTTTTCGTGGCAAGGGCAGCCGTCCAATTCGCAAGTACAATTTTAGGACCACTACGCAACTTGGCTGGACTGATGACGGTTTGCTCGAAGTAATTTTTGTACGCGACTCCCAACTTTGCTTGCTCGTCAGCACTTAAGCGTGCCCACTGCTCATCGGCAGCTCTGTCGGCTCCATTACTTTGCTGACTGAGCTTAGTTATGACGGCAGCGTCTTGCCCGTCTTCTTTAGCCCTGATGGCGGCCTCTCCTGAAGTGACGGCTAGCCAAAATTGGGCTTTAAATTGATCCGGGCCAGCCGCGTTAGCCTTAGTCGCTGCAGCATAGAAATCTATGGATTTTGAACTCTGCCCAAGTTGCCGGTAAGCCTCAGCAAGCGCCCAAGAGGTCTTAGGCGTTGGCTTCGACTTTTGCATCGCACGCGGCAGTGTTTCAAAGTCGGTAATCGCGTCTAGCAGTTTACCTGCCTCGATCTTTGCGGTGAGACTGTTATTAAGTTTGGTATCAAAGCGACCTTGAAGTTCAGTTTTGTAAGGCTCAGCGCCACTGCCGTTGAAGCGTTTGAAGTAGGCATCAGCAAACGCACCCGTCGCACGCTGCCACGCTATTTGTGGGTTAAGCATATCGTTAAGTAAAAGGCTGCCAGTGAGAAAGGCCGTCCGTGAATTCTCGACGTTAGGATAGGCGGCCGTGAGCTTGGCATGTACAGCCCCGGAAATCGCTGGCAGCGCTTTTTGATCGAAATCCCTGGTTTTAGCAGCGGCGGCCCACCAAGCTTGACGGAGAGCCACTTGAGCCGCTAACTCACCATTTTCGCGCAAACGAATGTTGGCGAGT
This sequence comes from Deltaproteobacteria bacterium, assembly GCA_016874735.1. Classification (NCBI taxonomy): domain Bacteria; kingdom Pseudomonadati; phylum Myxococcota; class Myxococcia; species Deltaproteobacteria bacterium. Next base: position 9,006 of record VGTI01000047.1, on the reverse strand, counting down.
TCCTTGAGCATCGTGTCATAAGCAGACTGCTCACCAGCGTTGCCGACTTTGATGGCTGCAATATCAAGGCGTCTTAGACGGGCAAAGTCGGCCAGGGGACTCTCGGGATGTTTCTGTGCTAGTGAGCTGAAATAGCCATCGGCAAGAGTAAGATTTCCCTGACCGAGTTGAGTCTCGGCAAAGCGCCATAAATGCAACGCATCCTTGTCAAACACGGTCGGATCACGACGCACCACCTGTTCGTAGGCAACTAGTGCTTTGGCTTCGTGACCGAGGTTGAAGAGCTTTCCAGCATAATCAGCCATGGCCTCGGCTGAGGTCAAAACTTGGGGTTGAGCGGTCGGAGGCCTCACGCGGCGGTTATTGCCTTCCTCGTAGGCCGCGGTCTTGAGAGCGTAAATATAGGGGGGATAATCGCGCCATGCTTTTCCGACGCCGTCTTGCGCCAATCGTAAGCTGGAGCTTAGTTCCTCCGGAGTAGCAAAAATTTGCCGCGGTGGGGCGACGAGAAGCTTGCGACCGCCGTCGGAACGGGACTCACCCCGAGGCGAATCATCGCGACTTACCTGTGAATCTTTAGCGTCCGGCGAAACCAGTTTTAACTTGGAGCGCGGCGCGTTCGACTCCGGCACCATACTGGTTACACTCTCGTCGTCACGATCTTGTTGTACCAGAGGCAGACCGGTTGTCGGATCACGTTCCTCACTAAAGTCTGCATCGTAAATATCGATGGCCACTCTGTAGGGTTCGTTAAACTTAGTGACGAGAGCACGAACGTTACGGTCACGCAGGACCAACTTAACCTCGGTACCGTAAGGACCGAGGTCCTTCACCATGAGTCGCTTGATCAGTCGCTCATCATACTGGTCCAGAACCTTCAACTCGTTGGGTGCCGTCTTGTGAAAGGTCACGACGAGGGCGTTCATCGCCTTGTCGTAGTCATGCGTGACCTCGCGCTCATTGGCAAAGGGCACGACAATTTGGGTGTAAAGCCCATCAGCGAGCACACGGCTCGCACCAAGCGGTGCCAGGGCAGCCATGACCGTGCTGAATAGAATCACCATGACAGTGAGTGGGCGCATAAAGGGCTTTCAGACTGGAAATAAATGGGAGGAGTCAATGGGACGGTAGAGGGAGAGCGTACTTACTTAAGCAATTTGTGTGCCAGCTTTGCCCACCGCCGCAAACCCTTCTAGGACGGCTTTGCCGCCTTACAAGGCGCCAAATAATCGGCGGTCGCTGGCGTCAATGTGGTGACGGGAGTGGCTGTACCTTGTCAGGATTTTGGCGGCTGTGATACGAATTTGACTTCAGCATCTCAGTTCAGATGGGCATCGCCCATCCAGGGCGCCACTCCCACGCATGGGGCATCGGAACATATGGACTCAAGAGTAAAACCCACACCGTCAATTCCCTGGCTCAATAGCGCGCGCCCACCGCGCGTCGCCGTCGTCGGTGACGTGATCCTGGATGAGTATCTAGACGGGCAGGTCAACCGTATTTCCCCCGAGGCCCCGGTGCCGGTGCACCTAGTCACCAAGACGATTCACGGTGCCGGTGGTGCCGCCAATGCTGCCCGGAATATCAAACTGGCCGGTGGCGATGTCATGCTACTCAGCGTCATTGGTAACGACGAGGCTGGCAAAAATCTACGGCAGCTCCTGCAGCGTGACCAAATCGATACCTCTTACATGCAATCAGTTAACGACCGACCGACGATCCGCAAGACCCGCATCACCTCAAGCAGCCATCAGTTAGTTCGGGTGGACTGGGAGCGTGTACACCCCATCAGCACCGAGGTCCAAGATTGGATCATGCGGGGCCTTGGGTCGATAGAGTTTGATGCTTTGCTTATCAGTGATTACGGAAAGGGCGCCTTGCCCATTAGCCTCCTAAGTAACCTGCTCAGTCTCGCTGCCGCGCGCAAGGTGCCTGCAGTAGTAGATCCCAAAGGGCGTGACTTCAGTAAATATCTGCATGCCACTTTGATCACACCTAACCGCAAGGAGGCCTGCGACGCCCTCGGTCTAGACCCCTCCGACGACTACAGCGGCGAGGAGTTGGGGCGGCGGCTCCAAAGTACCTTCGGCCTGCAGAATGTCCTCGTCACCATGGGACCTAAGGGCATGGTGCTAGTACCCGATGCCAGCAAGGGCGCCGCACCGGCCCCCCTGTCGCTTCCCGCGATGGCACGCGAGGTTTATGACGTCTCCGGTGCCGGCGATACTGTGGTTGCTATCATGACTCTGTGTCTGGCCGCCAAAGCACCCATGCTTGAATCCATGCATATCGCTAACACGGCTGCGGCTTTGGTCGTGGCTAAGTGGGGCACCCAACCGGTGCGTTTGGACGAACTAAAAGAAGCTCTCACTGACGAGCCTCAGGCCAAACCTGCGGGACAGAACTTTTCGACTACCACCAAGATCACCACAAAGGACGCCCTGAAGCAACTGCTCGAGGCGCCATTTAGGCGGCAGAAAAAAATCGTCTTTACCAATGGTTGCTTCGATATCCTCCATGCGGGTCATATCAGCTACCTGGAGGCAGCAAAATCCCTTGGCGACATCTTAGTGGTCGGGGTCAACACCGACGAATCGGTACGCCAACTCAAGGGCACGCAACGGCCGATCATCGGGCTCACGGACCGGATGAGACTGCTTGCCGCTCTGGCGTCGGTGGACTTTGTCGTGCCGTTTGGCGAATCTACACCGCTGGAGCTCATTACTAGCTTGGCCCCGGACGTGCTCGTTAAGGGGGCGGACTACGACAAGAGTGCACCGTCCTCATCCTCAAAAGCCATCGTGGGAGCGGACTTCGTGCGGGCCGCTGGCGGTACGGTTGAGACGATAAATTTGATTCCCGGTCTTTCGACTAGCGTTATTGTCGAGCGTATCCGCACTACGTAACTGGTCGTAATTAATACACAATTATTTGCTTGTTCGTTTTTCGCTAAAGATTTTCTGCCAGATGACGAGGAGATTCCTGGTTGGCGGAGGACGGTAGCGCATGACACAAGACAGAAAAATCGACAAAAGAACCGATAGCCGGGACGACCGCTTCGGCAGTGATTTCTCGCTGAAGCTCTACCCTGTAGATCAGGTAGGAAAAGTGATACCGGTGCGCCCCATGGACGTATCGAAGCGCGGTTTAGGGTTCCTGTGTCGCGAGTCGCTCCGGATTGGGAGCCTCCACACCTTAGTGATTGGGGAGCACCGATTCCGTGTCGAACTAGCCTACTGTAGTACGCATTTAGGAATAGACGGGCTCTACCGCTGCGGCCTCTTCCTCCGCGACGCTGACGGCAGCCTCCATCATGCCTGCGAAAAACAGGGCCTACTCACCACCGAAAGTGATTTCATCCAAGGTTTACCTATCAAGCGCCACGCCTAAGCACCGTCTTGCCGAGGCCTAACATGTTATTCCCTACTGTAGAGTTTGCCGCCTTTTTCGCCCTAGTCTTCGGACTGAGCTGGGGCGTTGCGGCTTGGCCGACTCTGCGTAAGTGGGTGCTGGTGCTTGCCAGTTTCTTCTTCTACGGCTGGTGGGACTTTCGTTTTGTCGCGCTACTGTTCAACTGTACGATCGTCAATTACATATTTGGCATCTGGATCGACCGCACCGTTAGCGAGCGACTTCGTAAATCCATTCTGATCACGGCTGTCACGGCTAATCTGGCCGTACTTGCGTATTTCAAGTACACAGGATTCTTTCTCGCCACCCTGAACGACGTCCTGGCGCAATTTGGTTTGGTTGGCGCCATCAAAGTGTTTGAGGTGGTGTTGCCAGTCGGCGTCTCTTTCTACACATTTCAAGGCATCAGCTACGTCGTTGATATCTATCGCCGCGAGCTGCGTGCCATCGACAGCCCACTTGATTTATTGCTCTTCAAATCGTTTTTCCCGCAGTTAGTTGCTGGCCCCATAGTGAGAGCAAGTGAGTTTGTCCCACAGTTGTCGTCAAACCACGCACCAACCGAGCTACGCGCAACGCGCGCTCTGATTCTGATCGGTGTGGGTTTGATGAAGAAAGTGATCTTAGCCAATTACTTAGCTACAGATCTGGTGACACCGGTCTTTAGCTCACCGCGTGACTACGGGACGGTAGACCTGATCTTGGCCTCGTATGGCTATGCCATTCAGATCTACTGCGATTTTAGCGCCTACACCGATATGGCCATCGGTTTTGCCTTACTATTGGGCTACGACTTCCCGACAAATTTCAATCAGCCATATCGCGCCGCGTCGCTGCAAGATTTTTGGCGCCGCTGGCATATCTCGCTCTCAACATTTCTCCGTGATTATCTCTACATTCCGCTCGGGGGATCGAAGAACGGCAAGTTGAAGACTTACCGTAACTTGATGCTAACTATGGTCCTCGGTGGGCTATGGCACGGTGCGGCTTGGAACTTTGTGATCTGGGGCGTGCTCCACGGTGCTGGGCTAGCGATCGAACGATTCACGGGCGAATTACTAAGACGCGGCAAAAAGCCGGGCCCAGTATACCGCGCTAATCCGTGGAAAATTATTTTCACCTTTCACTTCGTTTGCCTAACGTGGATCTTCTTCAATGCGGAATCGTTTGAGACCGCCATCGACTTCCTACGCTCTTTTGGCAACACCGAAGCCACCGCCAAAATGCTAACGCCTCTGAGTTTAGTGTTGATCTCAGTTGGCATGCTCACTCAATTTATCCCAGGGGACTGGCTGGATAGCCTTGAGCTAAAACTCCAGCGGGTACCCCTGCCGCTCCAAGCCACCGGTCTGGCCGCAGTGGTGGTGATGGTAACAGCGTTTAGCCCTGGGGCCTTGGCGCCCTTTATTTACTTCAAGTTTTGAGAGTTGCTGGAACCCCGACTTACTTGATGTGAGCGAACATGTAGGTTAAATTGGGTTATTGTGAGCTACATCTCCCAAATTTGGGAGCTACATCTCCCAAATTCAGGAGATATAAAGTAAGTGAATGATTTTAAAAGATTTTTTTCAACTCTTTTGCAGCAGAGGCTGACAGAGGAGCAGCTGCCTTTCATCCAGGTGCTCATAGGCCCAAGACAGGTAGGCAAATCGACAGCCATCGCCCAGGTTGCCGCTACTTGGACAGGTCCCAAAATTATCGAATCGGCCGATCACCTTAACCCACCCAACCAGGAGTGGGTTGCCTTTCAATGGCAGCGCGCACTGGAACAACACGGCATCTGCCTACTCGCTCTTGATGAAATCCAGAAGGTCGAGAACTGGGCTGAAATTATCAAAAAACTATTCGATAGAGATCGTCACAAAAACAAACTGAGAATAGTTTTGTCTGGGTCGGCAAGTTTGAAGTTGCAGCATGGCCTTTCTGAGAGTTTAGCTGGCCGCTACGAACTCATTCGTTGCCCACATTGGGGGTTGGACGAATGTCAGAAACTATTTGGTTGGGACGCCATTAAGTTTCTCAAGTTCGGCGGCTATCCGAGCACTGCGCTTTATGTTGACGATTTATCGAGGTGGCAGGGTCTCATGCGGGATAGCATTATCGAGCCCGTTCTGAGCCGTGACCTCCAAACTGCAGTTACGATCCAAAAGCCCGCCCTTCTGCGTCAGCTTTTTGCATTAGCCATGCACTATCCAGCGCAGGAGATTTCCTACCAAAAACTACTCGGGCAACTTCAAGATCGCGGCAACACGGCGACAATTAGTCATTATATGCATGTGCTGAGCGGTGGATTTCTACTTGCGACGCTGGACAAGTACGTCTCACAGGTAATGCGCCAAAAGGCTTCTAGTCCAAAGATTATTCCGCTCGCTCCAGCCTTGATTCATGCTTTTTCATCTCCAGATCTTCTGGACTCGGATCCTGAGTGGCGTGGTCGCGTGTTCGAAGCCGCCATTGGTGCTCATTTAGTCAGAGTTGGTGAGCCCTTATATTATTGGCGTGATGGCGATCATGAGATCGACTTTGTTATTGATACAGGTCGTCAGCTTATTGGTATTGAGGTCAAATCCGGACGCCGTAAGAGGCAGCAGTCAGCGATGGCATTCAAGAAAAAATTTGCCAACGCTCAAGTCATCTTTCTCGATTGGATGAGCGGCACGCAGTTTCTGGAGCAGCAGCCTACATTAGAAAATCTGTTACGCCATGCAAGTTAATCAGCCTCGACTCATCTTGCGCAGCGGCTTCTTCAAGGCCGAGGCCCAGATTTCATAACCTTGCCGCGTTAAGTGTACGCCGTCGAAAGATACCGTCTCTGGCAGAGTGCCATCCGGGCTCAAAAAGCGAGATCCCGTGTCTAAGAATTCACTGCCACTGGCTGCCGCGACTTGCACCAGTAGGCTGTTAATCGCTCTTATTTTACTGCGGCGCGGATGATCAGCTTCCTGGCCACTTGGGAGTACGCCTAGCACCAACACCTTTGTCTGGGGTGACCGTTGTTTGATAGCATCGATCAGTTTGGCAATACCACCCGCAATAGTCTCGGGAGTCGCTAAAGCCAAGTTATTTATGCCAGCCATAAGGACGCAAACTTTAGGTTTAGACGAGGCCAACAATCCGTTCTCAACACGCCACAAGATGTGCTCGATCCGGTCAGAAGAAATTCCGGCGTTCAAAACCTTTTGCTGAGGTATGCCCTTCATTTCTTGGTCCCACGCAACATGATTAAGCTCCCAGCCTTGCGTGATCGAATCCCCGAGCAGCAGGACGTCGTACTGACCCTTAGCCGCCTTGGCCATAATATTGTTGTGACGTTTGAGCCACGACTGATTCTGAGCGCGAGAGATCGGATGCAATTCCTGAGCGCCGGGGATCGCGATGGTAGGAGCAGCCAACGCCTTAGGCATCGGGGCCAATGTCAGGGAGCCTAACAGGGCTGCAGAATTGACGAGAGTTCTGACGACGGCCGAGCTCGGTCGTAATTTGTTCTTTGTGGTCTCTAGAGTTGCCATAGTTTTTCCCGTTCTACCAATGACATCGTCGGTTTAAGTGCAGGTACGCCAACATTGAAACTACGCACAGAAGTCATTGCAAACTTTGGGCCCAAGATAAAATCTAGTGATTTCAAGTGGTTGCATTGGAGTGACGCTGAGCTAAGATGAGCACCTGGCGAAAAACTAGACAAAGCCGCGCCACCGCCGTAAATGTCTAAGCAGCGTAGCCAAGGACCCAAAGCATCTATGCCAGACCCAACCCGCAGACTTAAATCCTCACCGCCACCTACGACGACACCAACGAGACGACGTGCCGGGGCGCGATCTGCCGGTAGCCCCAATTATCTAGTCGTAACCCAAGATCCGAAATTAGGCTTTGCCGTTGAGCGTATGGCGCAGTCGCAGCATCTGTCGGTAATGCTCTACTGGTCTCTAGACAGCCTGGTGGAGAAGCCGCTACTTGATGCCGATGTGCTAGTGATCGACCTCGACCTTTGGCAGCAACTACACAGCATAGCCAGCACCAAAGTGCAGCATCTTCTGGCGAAAATTCCGGCTGTGATCACGTCTGCTGGCGATCATCCCACACTAGCTATCGGTACTGACGAGCATGTCCAGGCAGTGCTGCCCGCGCGGTGCACGCCTGGTGAAATCTTGCAGGCAGCTGGCCGTGCACTGCACAAAGACACCGACGGCAGCGCGACGACCGTTTAAGCCGTTAACCGATTATACCTCGAACACAAAAAGATCGCGGTCAAAGCGAATTTGGGCACCGTACAGGCCATTGGGATGTCCGCGGCCTATCCCTACACCCATGACAACGTGGGCATGACGACCAAGACCAAGAATTTTCTTGATGCGGGCTTCGTCATAGCCCTCCATAGGACAGCAGGCATAGCCCTGAGCAACCACAGCTAACATCAAATTCTCGGCCGCGAGCGCTGCCGATTTGGTGACCATCTCAAATAATGCGGCTTTTGTCGTGGGTATGCGCGGCACAGGCCGCAAGAGACCAGTCACCGTAATGCCGATCCGCTTGACCAAGCCAACGACGCCCAGGGGATCCTGGATGTAAAGTGCAGGGAGCGCCTTCTCGTAGTAGTCGAGAGCTGACTTTTTAACGTCGGGAGATTTTTTAAGCTCGGTGACCATCAAATTTAAATTGCGACGCCAAGTATCAGTCCGGGACACCACAAAAACTAGCTCTGCTGCCGTAGCAGCCGCAGGCTGGGAGAAGCAGGCCTTGACGCAAGCATCGCGCTTGTCCTGCGAGCGAACCCAATAAAACTCCCACATCTGCATGTTGGACGAATTAGGAGCAAGGATGGCAGCATCGATAGCCTTGCGTATAACCTCTTCTGGAATTTTTTCATCGGTAAATTTGCGGAAGCTACGCCTAGTCTTAACGACGTCAAAAAATTCCATATCTCAAGCTCCCATTTGCTGTTTGATGGTGTGCAGTATACCATGGCAACCATCTTCGAGAATATCTAACACGTGTTCAAAGTCTTGCGCCGAGCCGTAATAAGGGTCGGGGACCTCGCTAATTTGGTGACGCGTACAGAAGGCGGTAAAGGCCTTTATTTTAAGCATGGCTCCCTCGTGTGGAGCTAATTTGCTAACATTTTGAAAGTTAGACTGATCCATAGTGATGATCAAACTAAACCTATGGAAGTCCTGCACTTGAATCTGACGTGCTCGATGCTCTAACGCATAGCCTCGCACAGCGGCAGCATGGCGCATACGTGGATCGGCAAGGTGCCCAATATGCCAGTCACCAGTGCCGGCAGAATCTATATGCACCGATGATCCAAGACCTGCAGATGCGACGACACGGCGCATGACGCCTTCAGCTGCGGGTGAACGACATATATTACCGAGACACACAAACAACAAACTGGGAGCCAGCCCTACGTCTTCAGGAGTGATCACCTGACCCATGTTAAACCTCGCTTTAGCTGACTTCTAGCACGGGGAATGGGTGAGCGACAATTGCTTGTACGAAGGATGCCGATGGGCTTTAATTCCCACCCGAGTCGCAAAAATTCTATAGGAGCACGCCACGTGAGCCCAAAACCGTCCAGCGCACCGTCGTGGGATCTAA
>VGTI01000046.1 GCA_016874735.1 Deltaproteobacteria bacterium | reverse complement strand
GGTTGCCGACTGCTTACGGCTTATCGATCAAGGATCCAACTAACATAAGGGATTGGTTCAAATACGATGAGGCTGATTCGGCGCTTGCCAGTGGCTGGTCCAACCTTGGTAGTCGTCTCAAAGACTCCTCCCAGGATAACGTCCCGCCAGTTCTTGTGAGCGAGGATCCTGGTAAGTGTCAAACGCCCAGCCCTGACTACCGCCAAGGCATTTGTACCAAAATTACGGACAACGGAGTGATCACACAGGTTAATGCCTATACGGTAGTCCAGATAGACGGCGCCGATATTGCCGTGACCATCGAGCGGGCTCCGTATCTTCCGATTATAGATCGCTTTATATTACCGGATTATGCGTTTAGCTGGTTTGATGATAACGGAAAGCCAACATCGTATCGTTACAATCTCTGCAACTGGGACACGGCCGACTGTGTCGAGTTACCAGTCTATTTTGAGAGTATTAAGCCCCTCCGCGGTAAGGCCAAAGGTACCGTCAACGATCAGTCTGTTGATATTGAGGTTCTGGAAGAGGTAGTTAAAGTGGATGATGGCATCGGTTGGCTGCCGAAGGTCTCATTTTTTCGCAGTAGCGGAAACACTGATGGCAACGGGATGCCGAAGGTAGAAGAAGTCGTGATCGCTGACGGCGATCGGATTAAAGTCGAATATCCGGTCGTTGTGAACGACAAGATTGAATATCGGTATAGTCGTGAATTTACGCACATTGGTACTGATGTGCAAGAAATCAGGTCTGTGTGGATGGATGGGCAGCAAACAGGTTACCGGTTTTTGCTGCCTTTTGATGCCAATTGGAATACCCCGGTCAGGTCAAATTGGCTGATAAAACCAATGTAATTTTTAGTTAGCGATACGTCGTGACTACGATGGTGTAGCCGTCAGGGTCCCGGTTTTCATTTCGTTCGTGTCGGTGTTTTTGAAAGAATAGGTCGGGGGAGTGGTGCTGCCTTTATAGGTCACGGTGCCCTGCCAGTTGTTTTTTTGAATCGTAATGACTCCCGACTGGTGCCACACGTTCTTGTCAGACGAGTAGTCGCTGGCTACGCCCTTGAAGGACGTCTTTTTGATTTCATATTCACTGCCGCCACCTATGTTTTCACCTCTAAGCGAAACTTTCATTGCGGTCATAGTTTTTGATACTTCCATGCAATCATCACTGTAGGTTATTTTTGGTAAACTCCTGCTTGTCTTGCATCCAGATAGTGAATTACTACCGAAAAAGAATATATTCTTGACATCAATTTCAACTCTAGCGCCATCATCTAGCCCGTCAGAGCTGTGTTCCATCAACATCTCCACCCTACTCGATATCTCCGGGCAGTCCGCATCAGCTGCATCTTGGTTCTTGCCATTGCGCCCTGATAGATCACCGCTTTCGCAAAGATCGTACTGGTAGTTCTTGGTCTTCCAGATAAATTTAGTGTAGCTCTTGGTGGGTTGCTGTGCTTTTTGGCATTCAGACGTATCGCGCGATTCAGCAAATTTAGCCGATGCTTTATTAGCAACCCAGCGAGCATCATTAGGTGCAGTGTCGCATGGATCAGGGGTGTCACTCGGCGCTGGTGTAGCGGTGGGCTGGTTAGTGTAGAGTCTGCTGTCACCATTGAGTGAGGCGATGACCTCATCCCAAGTGAGCGACTTGAGCTTATAGTCTGGCGGGGCGTCAAGATCAGTCAGCTGAATCAGTTTACCGTCGTCGGCGATGGGGACAAGGGCTGGATCTTTAGACTGGACCGCGGACTGGTTGTCGTCGTTTTTCTTGTACGTGTCAGTTATTTTGTCGGCGATGCCGCAGCCAGATAGCGTGCTGTATAGAGAGGTAACAACGAGGCCTGAGTGTAAAATAGACCGGCGCATGCGACCTCCAGTAAATGTCTTGAATATGACTTATCCAGTTTACCAGAAGGTCTGTGCTGGTCAATTTGCGCTACGATTTTACTTGGGAGCACCCGCCGCTACCCAAGCTTGAAATTGGTTGATTTCACTTTCCGAGGCTTTGATACCTTTCGGCATGTTGCCCGACCTCATACGCGCGAGGCTATCATTAGCAGTTGCGCGCGCGCCGTCATAATTACCGAGGTATCCATGGCAGCTGACGCATGCGCGTTGTAGATAAGGAGCAATGTTAGCTGAGTAAGTCACAGTACCGCTGGATGCCACGGGAGCCGGTGCCTGAGCTGGAGTCGGTTGCTGCGGGGATGAACCACCGCCACCACCGAGGCCGCCAAGTATGCCACCTAGACCGCCGCCGCCACCGAGGCCGCCTAGAAAACCACCGAGGCCACCTCCGCCGCCGAGTAGACCACCAAGGCCGCCTAGACCGCCGCCACCACCGAGGCCGCCGAGTAGACCACCAAGGCCGCCTCCGCCACCAAGCCCGCCGAGCAGACCGCCGAGGCCACCGCCGCCCCCGAGGAGGCCACCGAGACCGCCACCGCCAAGACCGCCTAGACCGCCGCCGAGGCCACCGAGTAGGCCACCGAGTCCGCCTCCGGCCGTTCCTGTGGCTGCGGTGTTCACCGCTGGGCCAGGGGGTGGGCCAGCAGGCGCGGTGGTAGGTGGAGCAGGAGTTTGCGCCGTTGCAGCGGTGCTGCCGGCGCCATTTTTGGTTGCTGGTTTAGTCGTATCGTCAGATGACGCATCGCAAGTCGCGTCGTCGTCGCCCTCATCTTCATCACTTGCATCTACATCACAGTCAGTTGCTACTTGACGCTGACCCTGAGCACCGGTCTGGGGTGGTGCCCCACACGCGGAAGCGATAAATAAAACGGCCCACAGTTTATATGTATTTTTTTCTCTAATCACGGTCGACCTCTACCCTAAAGTCATTCCGGCAACACAACATTGCTGGCGTTATCGGCATTTTGCGGGAAAACTTTAGTGTTTTTTGCAAAAAGACGGTTATTTCATGAGCTAATCCGCAAAGTATGGTGAGCCAAAACATTGTAATTTAGCGGCATCGACGCCACGCCAGCTGATAGCGGTGTACGATACCGCCGTCGACTGCATCGACCGTCATATATCCAGACGGGAATACTGTTCCACGGCGGCTGGGATCGTTATCGCCGTCGTCATCGGTGAAACCCCGTTGCGGTCTTACGTTTATAGCGACACGAAGTAGCATGCGGTTTACAGGTGTCCCAGGTGACTGACGCCCGCAGGGTGACCACTCGTTATCGCCGAGGCCGATATCAGCGTGATTGGCGAAGTTGTCGTTAAACGGTCCCACGATGCGTAGGCGATCGACCGCGCGGACGTTCGGGCGCCCAAAGGAGTACGCCACCTTTTGGACACCAACCACTCCGGCCTCAAGATTGGCATAACCGCGGATGTCGACACCAACAACTGAATACTGCCAGCCGGGTAAACTCCTGAGCATGAGCTCGATGTTGCAGCCCTTGCGCATGGGCCAGCCAGCACGTGTTGAGGTGTCGACCCCAAACTGGGCGAAGATCAGCGTCATCGCTTGCGCGTCAGGGGCGATACTAGTGGCGACGCTGCCAGGCGGACATCCGGAGCCACGGTAGGAAATCGATGCGATGCCGACCTGAGCTGGGGGAGGGGATGCAGCGCCCTGAGCGTGGAGCGGACTAGAGCTGAATATGGTCGTGACCAATAATAAAATCTTGCGCATGACATCACCCGAGCAAGTCACGGACCCGCCTGCAGGCAGAGTCCGTGAGTCCTGTGTAGCGTTGGATTTTTTGCCAAGTCACTAGCTAGCTGCAGCGTCTCCACTGTAGTCCGTAGATTTGCTTAAACTGGCCGTCGATCGAGTCCACGGTGATCATGCCTTGGCGGTACGGTGCTGCACTGTTATCGACCCGCACTTCGGTATTGATGTTGAGGGATCGCGCGGCGCCGCAAGGGGACCATACTTGGTTTTCCATAGGAATCTGATCTCGGGCGGCGTAGTTGCGATCAGCGGGGCCGTAGACCACAGTCTGTAGCCGCCCGGAGCGCATCTGCCCTTGGAAGTAGTAGAGAGATTGCTGCAGAGCTCTCACTCCCGGCTCTAGTGATACATAGCCGCGCGTGTCGACAGTAAACAGCGTGTACGACCAGCCATTAGGGATCTCGAGATTGAGGTTGATCTGGCAATTTTTGCGCTTTTGATTGAGCGGAATCCCTGGACCTACGTTTGCCTGATATTGATCGAACAGCAGCGTAAATGCACGCAAGTCGCTCGCCACATCGGATCCCACAGATCCTGCCGGGCAACCGCTACCGGCGTAGGTGATGTCACGGATTCGCACGTACTCTGGCGCAAACCCTTGAGCCCAGGTGACCTGGCTAAAACTCGCTACAAGGAGCGTTAATGTGGTGGTAACGAGACTGAAGATGGTAGGCGCGTTCATAAGATCCCCCGTATCTAGAGCTTTAAGCACTTCTAGATAAATGGGATTGCAAGTGTTGTTCCACGCGTTAGCTGGCCAAAATAACGTCAAATAGACCAGAAACGCGCCAAATTGGTTAGTGCGTAAGGGTGATGCTGGTATAGATTTGAATGATTATGGCAAACATATACCAGTTTATTTTTGACGTGCTCGCTGAGACGCTTGCGATGACTACACTAGTGACACCCAGTGGGTGCATTCCCTCGATCACTGCGGGACAAAAGAGATGCGGTCCGGTAGGCATCCGTGAATAGCTGTTTAATTCCGGTGAGGCTAAAGCCGTCAAAGCTGTCCCAATCAGTACATAAGATTTTATCAGCACGGTTAATGGCAAGGTGCAGACTGGAGTTTGGCGCATCAGTCGAGAAAAGCGCCTCCAAATCGGCGGCAAATCCAAGCTGACTAGCGATGCCGCGGGCAAACTTAGAGTCTGGACCACGACGGGTGAGGTAAATGGTTTGTTCGCACCCGCTCTCAGCCAACACATTCACGGGCGCAAGATCGCTCCAGCCACCGAACGAAATATACTGAGCTAAAGTCGGAAATTTCTGCGCGCTAGCAAGCCCCGGCTCAGCGGGCGAAACAGCGAGCATCTCAGACCAAGGTAGTTCCCCTAGGTACAGCGCTTTTTTGCTCCGCAAATCTGGTAAGGACCTAAGGCCGGCCATTGCCCGGTCGAACCAAGGGCGTGGTGCAGCATAGCCAAATGAGAAGTCATCCGCCGTAAAATTAAGCGCCACCTCACCGCCATCGCGATACGTTTGCTCCAACATCTGGAAGCGGTCTTGCCCCTTAACCAAGGTCGCCGTGGTTACTGCAACTTGGAGATGGCGTCCCACGGGTTCATCGATCCGGTGGCTGGTCACTGACTTGGATCCAGAGCGAAATGCGGTCACTGTGGCACGAAATCGTTCGACGCACTCGGTGCCCTCGAGCTGCCAAGGAAGTCGCCCAACTGCCGCCTCGCTACAACTTGCAAAGAGATTTTGCCAGGATTCTGCCATACCAGGGGCGTAGCCGGCATAGAAATCCCCAAGATTGCCAATCAGACGGCCGATCGCTTGAAAATCTATGATCCCTGGACGAAAAAATATTTGCGGAGACGAAGCGTCAAAGGCCCCAAATTGTTCTACAGCTTTTTTTGCCTCTTTTGCGCGGAACAGTAAGATGGGCGCGCGCCGAGGATCTGACAACAAGTCTCTATCAAAGATAAACTTGAGGAAATCCTGATTAACGATCGCGCGCACAGAATCTGATTCTAGCAGGGTTTGCAGTGCCATGAGGGCGTTCTTGACTACCACCAGGTCGGTGCTGCCTAATCGTGAGCTATCAAAAGTATTTAGTCGGGCCTTCAGCGTCCTGATGTGGGCTAAGGCCTCACCTTCGGGACTTTCCTTGATGATATCCAGCCAAAAATAAAGCGACTTCATCAGAAAGGCGGCTCGCTGCGCCACGACCTTGTCCGTGCAAGTGGTAGTGCCACATTGCGTCAATGCTTTGTTCGCCATGACGCTTTCAAAGAGAAAACTTGAAATGGATGCGGAGCTCCCCCCCCGGCCACCCCGCTGATGGTGCCTTCGCTCTCTAGGAGGCGCGCCAGACCCGCGAAGTGGGCCCAAATCAGCTCACCGTTGCCTCGAATCGCCACGCAGTTCTTAATCCCCCGTGCTTCCCCAGTGGCGTCCCTGGGAGTCGATTTTGGCGGAGTAGTTTTGCAGCCTATGAGTGGCAATAAAAACAGCAGGCCGGAGAGTAAGCGTGACAATGCAGGGTTCACAGGCCGTTCCTCATGGACTTGCCGTCGCGGTGAATTTCGGGATGATGTGCGCTTATTTTACGCCTTTGGCATCAAGGCTGCAATCGGTGCAAGTTCTTGGTGCCACAATTCAGCGGAGATTTAGCAAACGAGCGCCCTGAGATCCTGAATGCTGGCACCATTGGACTTGAGGTGAATAGCTAAACTAAACTTAAATAAATGTGTCATAAGACTTTTGTGTTTAGATAAAAGAGGTCCAAATGCTCGATGTGCTGATTCAAGGGGCCGGGATCGGAGGCTTGACTCTTGGTCTTTTTCTCGTCAGGCAAGGCCTCAAAGTCAAAATCGTAGAGCGTGCGACGGAACTGTCAGAAGTAGGCGCAGGAATCTGGCTTGCGCCAAACGCTCTACAGGTGTTTCGGATCTTGGGAATAGAAGAGGAGTTATTAAGAGACTGTTGGAGCATCTCGAGAGTGCTTATTGAAGATTACGGGGGAGGCCGGTTATTTACTGCTGCATTAGGAGAGATTTCGCAGGAATTTGGCGCGACGACCCACGTACTGTATCGACAGCGACTACAAAGATTCCTGTTTGAAAAGCTCCCTCCAAACACTGTCACCTTCGGTTCAGAGATCAAGACGGTCAATGAGACTGGTGATCGCATTTACTATACTTTGTCTTCTGGGGATCTTGGTGAGTGTCGATTGCTAGTCGGCGCTGACGGCATTTATTCAGCTTTGAGGCCGCAGGTGTCAAAGCGCCTTGAAAAACGCTATTCAGGCTATACATCCTGTCGAGGTATTGCTCGAAATCCCACGGTTCCATGGGAGGATGTTCACGACAATAGGGAAATTTGGGGTCGAAGATGTCGTCTTGGGTTTTCAAAAATAAATCAAAACGATGTTTATTGGTACTTCACTTGGCTCGAATCTGAATCAAACTATCACAGCAAGAATGATCAGTACGAATTATTGGACCGCTACTTTCAGGATTATTTCCCGCGATTTAAACCCATACTTGCTTGTACGCCTCGCGAGGATATTGTGCGCACAGATATAGCGGACCTCAGGCCAGCTCGGGCATGGACCAAAGGCCGCATGGGCCTCATCGGCGATGCGGCCCATGCGACGACGCCCAATTTAGGTCAAGGTGGATCTTTGGCCATAGTCGACGCATGTTATCTGTCTGAGGCTATAAAGACTCACGGTCTTGTTCCCGAGGCACTAAAATCGTTCCAAGATCGTGCCTTCAGGAAGACTCAGGTCGTGACTTTCATTTCGCGGGCATTTGGCGACATCTGTCATATTAGACAACCGCTACTGAGATGGTTGAGTCTGCGTTATGTTAGTGCGAGCCCAGCGATTGTTCACGATCTCTTGTGGCGATGGATATACAAGATTTAACGAGTTCTGCTCCCTCCCCATTCTGGGTGGTGCCATCGAAGTCGAAATAGGCAAGTGATATCGCTCCCTTGTTGGATTGTCTCAAGTTTTTGGCGTGCCCACCGATCCCTACCTACAGAGCGAGGAGTGTCAGTGAGGTGACGCGAGTGTTCCAGCTCCGCACCAGAGGGCTGGACCAAGTGTGCCTCGGGAGTTGTCCCGATGACGATTGGACCCACATTTACGCAATTGATGGACGGGCGCCGCGCGCCAGCGTGGGTCGCATCATGCACAGCAAATTTCTTGATTGTAAGTGTCAGTTGGCTTGCCGTGGTGGTCGTCACTTTCACGACACTGGTAGCTAGTCAAGCCAGCGCATCGGCTACGGTCACGCTCCCTTACTCGGGGCGCCTGACGCAGGCGAGTGGTAGCCCCCTCGAAGGCACGGTCACCATTGAGGCCAGATTCTGGTCAGCAGTGAGTGACGGTAGCCAGCTCGGTATAACTCAACAATTTGAAACGGTCGCGCTAACTAGTGGCGTCTTCACGATCGAGCTGAAGTTGAGTACAGCGGACGCAGCGCAGATTTTTGGTGCGAGTGACGAATCCGTTTTTATCGAAATCACGGCCAATGGTAAGGCCTATCCACGGCAAAGATTTTCTTATGTGCCTTATTCCCTTCGTGTGCCAGTCGATGGGCAGACTATTAAGTTCGACGGCGATGGCCGTCTAGCGATTGCTGTGGGTGCGTCCTCTGGTAGCAATCAATTTTTGACCAAGGACTCTGCGGGCAATTTGATCTGGGCTTCG
Source organism: Deltaproteobacteria bacterium (assembly GCA_016874735.1). Taxonomy (NCBI): domain Bacteria; kingdom Pseudomonadati; phylum Myxococcota; class Myxococcia; species Deltaproteobacteria bacterium. The sequence continues at coordinate 19,915 of VGTI01000046.1, read as the reverse complement.
CCAGTAGTTACTGCGCTTCAAAATGCAACGGTATCCACAACGGCCCCTACCAGTGGACAGGTCCTTAGGTACGACGGTGCTCAGTGGGTGGCTGCGGATCAAGTGTCCAGCAATAGCTCGGGAACATTCACCACTCTTACTACAACTGGCAACGTAGGCATCGGATCGACGGCGCCATCAGCCAAACTCGATATCAGTGGACAGATCAAAATCCAAGGCGGATCTCCAGGTGCAGGCAGAGTGCTAACCAGCGATGCCAATGGCCTTGCCACCTGGTCAGTTCCTGCAGCAACCGGCATCACCGCAGTCATGACGGGCACAGGCTTACTCGGTGGAGCAATAGCGACGTCTGGCACGATTAGCCTAAGTGACACTACGGTAACCCCTGGCAGCTACTCCCGCGCCAATATCACAGTTGACGCCCAGGGCAGACTCACGGCTGCGCAGAGTGCAGCTGCGATCACCGATGCTGATATTGCTACAAGTGCTAACATATCTCAGTCCAAGGTCGGTGGTTTAAGCGCCGACCTTGCATCTAAGGAACCGGCTATCACCGCTGGAACTGCTGCCCAATTTTGGCGCGGCGACAAAACCTGGCAGCCACTTAATACCTCGGCAGTTGCCGAGGGAAGCAACCTGTACTTCACGCCGGCACGAGCCCTATCCTCACTAACTGCCAGCGCGCCGATCACATACAGCACCGTCACGGGTACCATTGGCATCACCCAAGCCACCGCTACTTCTAACGGCTATTTGAGTTCTTCTGACTGGTCAACTTTTGACGGCAAACAAAACGCACTTGGATTTACCCCCTTAAACAAATCCGGTGACACCCTAACTGGTGCCCTAGACGCAGGATCCTTTGAGTTTAACAACATTGGCAATATCCAGATGGCTGCATCTAAGACCTTTGGCCTTAGCAACAATGCTGCAGACCCCACAGGTCTCACTTCGGCCGATAAGGGCCGCACCTGGTTTAACTCGAGTACCAACCAGATAAAGTATTGGGACGGTAGTGGCGCTCAGGCCCTGGGGTTGTCTGGATCGGGGCTGAGTAGTTTTAACGGTCAGGCTGGCAACACTCAAACGCTAGGTATACCCGGGACTTCTGGGACTGCACCATCGTGGTCGTCACTAAATAACAACCATACGCTTAATATCCCGATGGCGTCGGCTAATGGTGTGACGGCAGGACTTTTATCAAATGCTGATTACGTGAACTTCGTTGGCAAAGTGGGGAGTGTAGCCCCGGGTGTGGGCATCGTCGTTTCTAGCGCGGGATCTACCGCAACTGTGAGCTTGTCCACGTCAGGTAACGTCGGTACCTACGCTAAGGTGACGACCGACGCTTACGGCCGTGTCAGTTCAGGTACAACGCTGACAGCCGCAGATATTCCACCACATGCGGCTGCGCTCATTACGAGTGGTCAACTTAGCCCTGCTAATGGCGGTACTGGACTGAATGCTGCTCCTACTGATGGCCAACTACTTATCGGCAGCGGCGGTAACTTCGCCCTCGGAAATCTCGCGGCTGGCACTAAAGCAGGCGTGACGATTTCAAGCGGTGCTGGTTCCATAACACTCGATACGGCTCAAGATATCCGTCCTACCGCTTCGCCCACATTTGCTAGCATTTCTGCCGCATCCTTGAACGTACCGATACTGACTCAGGTTGGAAGTGGTGCTCCAGCAGTGAGCGTAGCGGGACAAGGTAAGATCTATTTTGACCAAAGTGATAATGAATTCAAGATCTCGCAAAACGGCGGTGCCTACACCAGGCTCGCGTCTGGCGGCTCGGTCACGAGCGTCGCCACTGGTATAGGATTAAGCGGTGGTCCCCTCACTACGACCGGCACTATCAGCCTGAGCAATACTTCGGTATCCCCTGGCAGCTACACACGTGCCAACATCACAGTCGATGCTCAGGGCAGACTAACAGCAGCTCAAAGCGCTACTGCAATAACCGATGCTGATATTTCAACCAGCGCCAACATAGCTCAGTCCAAGGTGAGTGGCCTAAGCACTGACCTTGCGAGTAAAGAGCCCTCCATCACTGCTGGGACCACTGCCCAATACTGGCGTGGAGACAAAACATGGCAGAGTTTAACCACCGCGGCAGTTGCCGAGGGTAGCAACCTGTACTTTACGCCGGCACGAGCGATATCCTCACTAACTGCCAGCGCGCCGATCACATACAGTACTGTTACAGGTGCCATTGGCATCACCCAAGCCACAGCTGCTTCTAACGGCTATTTAAGTTCTGTAGACTGGTCAAGCTTTAACGCCAAACAAAATGCACTTGGATATACGCCTCTAAACAAAGCCGGCGACACCTTGAATGGCGCATTAAATGCCGGAGACTTCGACTTAAGTAACACCGGTAATATTCAGATGTCTTCGTCAAAGACCCTGGCACTAAGTAATAATGTTGCCGACCCAGCGGGTCTAACGGCTACTGATAAAGGTCGCACGTGGTTTAACTCAAGTACCAACCAGATCAAATACTGGGACGGTAGCGCTACCAAAGCCCTGGGAGTTGCGGGTTCAGGCCTTGGCAGTTTCAATGGTCAGACAGGTAATACCCAAACATTCGGGCTTCCCGGCTCTTCGGGTACTTCGCCTAATTGGTCCTCCGCCGCCGATGTGCACACCCTAAATATCCCTCTGGCCTCAGCCGCTAATGTCACGGCGGGTTTACTGTCTAATGCCGATTACACCGCGTTTAACAGTAAGGTGAACGCTGTCAACGCAGGCACAGGAGTCACCGTAGCCACTGCCAGCGGCACGGCCACCGTGAGTCTGACGACTGTTGGAACTGCCGGCAATTACGCTAAAGTTACAACTGATGCGTATGGTCGCGTGACCGCTGGTACCACACTATCAGCGGCAGACGTACCAGCCCCCAACTGGGCAGCTCCAGGTGCGATTGGTTCAACGACGCCAAATTCAGGTTCGTTTACAACACTGGCTACGACTGGAAACATCGGGATCGGGACCACCAATCCCGGCGCTGCGCTCGAAATCGCAGGCCAGATTAAGATCCAAGGCGGCGCTCCCGGAGCGGGAAAGGTACTTACCAGCGATGCCGATGGTCTAGCCTCATGGGGTAACGCAGCTGTAGGCACCATCACTGCTGTGACTGCTGGTAGCGGTCTAACTGGTGGCGGCACGAGCGGCTCAGTTAGCATTGCAGCCGACGTGGGTACGACAGCCAATAAGATAGTCCAGCTCGATGCTGGAGCTAAACTACCTGCTGTTGATGGTAGTGCACTCATCAATCTGAGTCCCACCAACCTTGCGTCACCTGTTGGTGTTAATAAAGGGGGTACGGGACTTGTATCGGGTACATCTGGGGGCATACCTTACTTTAGTGCGACAAGTACCATAGCCTCATCGGCAGCACTTACGGCTAATGGTGTGGTGCTGGGTGGAGGTGCAGGAGCTGCACCCACAGCCACTGCCGTGGGAGCCGCAAACAGTGTACTGCGCGTGCCCGGCGCAGGTGGTGCGCCCGCATTTGGTGCTATCGATTTGGGTCAAAGTGCAGCCGTCGGCGGTACCCTGAGTGTTGGTAACGGGGGCCTGGGGACCAGTTTACTTCTTACCGGGGGCGCAGGGCAGTATCTCAAACAGACTGCGTCTGGAGCCAACGTGACAGTTGGTACCATTTTGGCGAGTGATCTACCGCAAATGGTCGGCGATTCTGGAGCGGGTGGTACTAAAGGTGCTGTACCGGCGCCGGCCTCGGGTGATGCGGCGTCGGGTAAGTACCTAAAAGCGGATGGTAGCTGGAGTGTGCCCACGTCAACAGTTAATTGGTCCGCTCCAGGTGGGATAGGATCAAGTGCGCCAAACACAGGAGTGTTTTCGTCTCTGGTCTCAAATGGGAATTTAGGTGTAGGTATAGCTAATCCAGCAAGTATGCTCCACGTTGCCGGCGCCAATGTATCCGACGTAGCTACTGGTACCATGATACTAAGTCGGTATGCTTACGGTGGAGGTCCGGGATACCGAGCCAGCGCTTTGTTCCATTACTGTTGTCCAGGTGGTAGCGACGCTCTTGGTATCGGTGTAGCAGGCGAAGGAGGATCGTGGGACATCCCGACTGCGCTATCGCAGACCAAGATGGTGGTGCGTGCAAATGGATCGGTCGGTATCGGTGCTATCGCTCCAAACAATAAGCTCGACATTGCTGGCTCAGTAGCTATCGGATCGACTTATGGTGGTGGTACTTCGTCAGGCGGCAGTGCTGGACCCAGTAATGGACTCATTGTGCAGGGTAGCGTTGGGGTAGGGACGACGAGCCCTGATAAGCAGCTGGACGTTGTGGGTACAGTCGCGTCGGATAATTATATAGTCCGGCGGATCAGTGATGGGAACGAGACAACCATGAGCCTAGCTAGCGATGCGTCCAATTATCTTCGTTTAACAAATGTCTCGGGAAACCGTGGATTTTACATCAATACGTACACCGCCGATGGAAATCGAGACATCTTTTTTGCTGGCTCAGGAGGCTCCGTGGCTGGCACTCCCGGAATGATACGTGCTCTTGGAAATACCAACATAATAGTTGATGGCAACATCGGCGTCGGCACAACTTCGCCGACTCAAAAGCTCTCAGTCGCTGGCACAATCGAATCCACCACAGGAGGTGTCAAGTTTCCGGATGGGTCGGTGCAGGTGGTTGCCATGCCGTTGCGCAATGGTGCCAGCGCTGCTACAGCTGGTCGCTCGTGCTTTCAGATTCTAAACGATGGCTATTCTACCGGCAGCGGTACTTACTGGCTAGCACCGATTGGTCTTAGTGCTTTCCAGGTTTATTGCGATATGACGACAGATAATGGTGGTTGGACTCTGATAGCACGCAACAATGCTACGACGACCTTCACGAACTTCAATAAAAACTGGGCGAGCTACAAGGCTGGCTTCGGCGATTTAACCACCAATACCAGCTGGGGCTGGCTGGGCAATGATCGGATCCACATGCTGACACGTGGCGGGGTGGAGCTTATTGTCGCGAATAACGTCCAACAGCATTTCTACAAAAGCTTTCTTGTAGAAAACGAAGCTAATAAGTACGGGATGACTGTCTTATCTACAGCGAATTCGAAGGACAACGGTTACTTTCAGTCATACCAGGGTGGGATGCTCTTCTCGACATACGATCAGGATAATGACGCGTATGGTGCATCTAACTGTGCAGTTGAATATGCAAGTGGATGGTGGCACAGGGATTGTTTTACTTTGAGTTTGGCCGGTAGTTATCTCAGCAATGTTCATTGGCGTAATGCAGCTGGCAACTATGAGTACGTCACATGGATCGAGATGTGGGTGCGTTAGACGATTTCACAAGGTGGCGCAGGGCTCACTGTAATGCAGTTCAGCCTAATGTCAGGGCGCCACCAAGCATGCTAGCGGCCCTGACAAGGCGCAGAAGATGAGTGAGCTCATCATGTCTAGAACATTTTGATCGGGCGCTGCCGTGGCTTCGGGAGCTCCCGCGCCGTCTTTGCTGTCTCGCGCTGCGGCAAGCAGGAGGCCATCGTCGCTGAATAACTTGTAGCCGGAAGGAATATTGAAGTCGGCGGCAGCAAGTGCGGCGGATTTAACAGCAATGGTTTTGACGACGATGCGATGGGTGTAGCTGCGTCCTTGGAGGTCGGTAGTGGTTTGCTTACTGTCTGCTGCCATGACCATTCCTTTGATACCTTGCTCGTCACGTCTCAGCGCAGCCAGCATGGCAGTGCCCTGCGGCTGTCGCAGCACAGCTTTGGTGACCTCAGACCACAGCGACTGACGCCAAGGTAGCGTTGTGTCGATGCAAAACTGCTCATCGATACCTGTGGAGGCCGTCCGGTCTTTGCCCGAGCTTTTGAAAATAGCAAATTTCCGTTTGGCCTGTGTGCAGGAGCGATCGCCAAATGTCGTAGTTTGCGTGCTGGGAGCGAGTTCGTAGTCTTTCATCGATAGCGTCAGTTTCAGGCCATCACTGCGATCGACCGAGGTGACTGATGGTATCGGCGAGAGGAAAAATCGCACCATGAAGTTAGTCGGCACAACGAGACACGTACCGTTCTGGTAAGCCGCAAATACGCTTGGATCTTTGATGGACTTACTCGCAGCGAGTTGGGCAGCATTCAACTTGCCGCAGGCGTAAAATGTCCGCCCGTTGAAAAGGTAGCGCGTTTCGTCGCCCTGCGTGTTGACGATGAGCTGAAATTTGCCGTCACTGAGCGCCCATTTTTGCGTCGAATGGGCCGTCTTTTGATTGACGGTGACGTCTACCTCCTGCTCAACGACAGTGCCTGCGAAGACCTGCGGTGCCGCAAAGCCAGAGCTAAACAGAATGGCGAGGCTCATGAGGGTGCAGCGAGCCAAAGCGTCTGAGCTACTTGGCATTGATGTGCTCCAACTTCTGCCAGTAGCGTCGGACTAGCTCATGTTCGGATGACAGAGTGTCGCCCACTAGCCGAGCCTTTGGCCCGCCAATCTGGTGCAGAGCGTAAAGAATTCTCGTTTGGACAAACATGGGTTTGCCGCGGCGCCGGTTGCGGGTGTCTTTGTAGGCGCCCACCAGGAGGTCTATCATGTCCTCGCGTTGCGTGCCCTCATAGAGCCGTCCCAGCCTGGTCGCCGCCTCGGCACGTACCACCAGGGCGCGGTCATAGAGCGCCTCTCTCATCACACCGTGGCAGTAGGGGCGGTCGCTGCGGGCGCAGGCACGCACCCAGCCAAGGCGCCAGCCCCAGGACCAGTGGCGCAGGTGTTTTCCTCTATGTATCTGATATTGCCATAATTTCTCGCGTTCGGCTTCGGGGGCCCGGATGAAATAGCGCCAATCCGGCTGCGCTGGTTCGGCAGTGACATCAAATTCGGGATTGGTAGTCGCAGGGACAGTAGGTGTTGCCCAGGTCTCATTAGACATGAGTATTACAACAAGACAGGTCCAGAGGGTGCTGCATCGACGCATGTTTTGGGCTCCATTGCAGCTACTGTTTTCTATTAAGATTCCGTTGGTTGCAGGATTCTCACGAGATAAATCTCAAGTTTTTTTCGCCCCAGGCCGATCAGCGGTTGTAGTCTTGTCGTCGGCTTCCAGGGGGCGCATATGAGCGAACAAATCTGGTACGTGTATCAAAATGGGCAACAGCTGGGTCCCTTTGCCGTACTGCAGCTGAAACAAATGATTGATTCTAAAATGATCCCTCAAGATGCCTATCTTTTCAAGGTGGGGTGGAAGGACTGGCGTCCAATCGAAGAGACTCACGCAGAACTCGGTTTGACAGCTGCGGCGATGCCCGACAGTCAGGCTGTGCTCAAAACCATAGCGGAGCGCCGTGATGCCGCGCCGCGAGCCACCATCAGTGGACGCGTAGTGGTCCATAATAACTCTCAGATGGTGATCGGCAGTGGTGTCAATATATCGGCAACTGGGATGTTCGTAGAGACAACCGACCAGATCTTTGCCGTTGGTGAGAGACTCAAGTTATCGGTACGAGTGGAGGGGTTTGCCCGTCCATTCAATGTGCTGGCCCAAGTGGTGCGTTACAACGGCGACCCGAAATTCCCGGTTGGTTATGGACTTAGGTTTGATGAAATCGACCAATCGGTGGCCGCCGAGATTCAGGCAGCCATCGACCGGCAGAACAGAGCCCAGGCCGTGACGCAACAGGCAGCAAAGTGATGTGACGTTAACGGCTGACGGGCCTCTCGTTCGGGAGGACTTTCGGTGGCAGAGACAAAAAAGATGCCGCGCAACTGGCGCGGTGTAACAACGGTAGAAGAGGCGCGCGAACACATCGACATTGGTGTGTTGTTGGCATGGCGCGAAGTACGTAATTTGCGCAAGCTCTTTGACGAGCAAGCTGAGACCGAAGTCATCAAGCACTTCGCTCGGCGCTTAGTCGAGCGAGCTAGCAACCGTCTGCAGGCGGAAATGATTGTCGAGAGCGTACTTATTTGGCTCACCAGCTCTGGCACCGAGAAGCTGCTGCACAGTTTTCTCGAAGAGTTTTTCGCCCAGCCCGGTTGCGACGATGCATGTTGGCTCCTCGTCGAGTTAGCGTTGACAGCAGATCCAGCCGAGACGTCCAAAGACGCAGCCATGTTCGAAATGGCTGTTGCGATGATTTGCGAGCTAGGTCTGAGCATCCAAGAGTACAACCGCGCCTATCCTGGCGAGTTTAAAAGGGCCGAGCAGTTTCTTGAGTACGCAGCGACTTATCTCCTGTCTGTCAGTAACGCCAACAGCATTTGTATCAGACTGAGTCTCCTCCATTACTTCGGTGTCTATGAGCACGGCCGCACGCAGCGCTCTTACATGAACCGCATCATGACCCGTTTTGGCCATACGGTGCTTGAGCACTTATTTACCCTGCTCTTTAGTAAGCGTAGCGAGGCCATTGCGCTCCAATTCCTGGTCGAAAATTTGCCTTATGTGCTTGAGGCAGATATCGCAAGTCAGAAAATTGTGTACGAAACGTTTAAGACTTACCTTCTTAAACATCCCGACAGATTTAGTCTGTTTGCCCAGACTTTTGCCGAGGCTTTGTCACAGCAGAACGATCCAGCCTTTAATCAGTCTGTGCGGGTCTTCATCCAGCACATGGGTGCTATGTTGCGCGTAGTCTCAAACGTGAACCACAAGACCCTGGCGCGTGAGCTTCTCAACGCTGTGGTGAAGTTCCACCACTGGCCAGTCTTTGCTGAGGTGATTGAATCCGTTCGTGGGGATGAGGAAATTCGGCGGCAGTTTATTGTATTCCTCGAACGCGCCCTTATCGAAATGGGCGAAATAAAAGAGTCAGAGGACGACAAAGTTGTTGCCATTCGAATGTCGCGGCGCGGCCGTCGCCCTTCATTCAGCAAGGGCGAAATCCTCGGCACCATGAATCAGGTGGCTTACCTAGGCGGTATTGAGATTCAGCGCGCCTCATAACGGCAAAACTGATGAAAGGGCACCTGCCGACGTCTAGATCCCGTCCTTAGGGCGTCGTCTCCGGAGCTGGCTCTTCCGGCGGGGGCGGCGGTGTCGGATCGTCTATCCCAGGACCTGGTTTGGCCGAGATCCGCGATTCGGCAGAGACTGGGAAGTCGATCGATGTTTTGTTGCCGAGTACATCTCTGATCATCCAGATGCCATTGGCTTTGATGACGGAGACGGTGTTCTCGGTCGTCACCTTGGGGGCGTCCTGCGGTGCGCTGTTTTCAACACCGAGGTCGTTATACGTCAGTTGGAAGCTGATCTCCGTCTCGCGTGGAGTCCGGTCTTTACGCTCCACCACCGAGTAATTGAGGATCTGGTAGCGACGGTCAATGTAGGCCGTTTTTATGGTATCCACCGAGGCGCTTTCGATGGCATGGCGCAGGTTGCCGGTGGTGTACTCCATGAGCTTGTCCCGCTCACCGACGTCCTTCATATTGAGGGCGATATTCAGATAGCCCTCAACCACTTGCTCCGGGGTCATGGCTGCGCGTTTCACCCCGCACATATTCGTGCAACCGGTGATCATCAGGGCAACAAACATCAGGCGCAACGGAAACCAACGCATGGTCACTCTCCCCCTTGGACGGAATCTTCCAGCAACTGCGAAGAACGTTTAGTACCAATATCGCTAGGAAGCTTGGTGTCTTCCCCGCCTACCATAGGCTGCACCTGGGCCGGAGCCCCAGTGTTTTTGCTGTCAAAATAGTTGCCCGGAGGCGGTTCAAATTCAGGCGCCCGCGTGCGGGCGGCCGGAGGTTGGGTCTGCGGTAATGTGATCGGTGCAGGCTCGGGTGATGGTGTGTGGCTGCGCGCCGGGCGTTGTTGTTGCCACTTAAGCTCTTTGGGTAATTTGATCGGAACACCATCAGGCCTAGGCATGGCCCTGCGGGTGTAAATATAGGTATCCCCATCATCCACACCCACTTCCCGCACGGTGCGGTCACCGACCACCGGCAAGCGCGATTTGACTGCAGGCTGAGGCGGCGAGGTGTCGGTAGTTGGCCACGGTGTTTTCTGTTTACCTACTAGCGGCATGGGACGTTGACTTGCCGGAAGCTGCTGAGCGGCCGCCGCCCCGAAAGTTGCGGCGTATTCCTGCGCCACGGCTGGCTCGGCGACGGTTAGATTAAATTTTTTGTATTTAGACATGAAGTCAAGTTCGCCATCGATTTCAACCAGCTTGTCGTCGCTCAGAATCGTGCTGACAGATTTGGGCTTGAAATTGTCGGGGCGGAGAAAGACGGGGATGTTCTGATTTTTTAGGTAATTCAGTCGCGACATGTAGCTGCTGGCCTTGGCACGTCCGAGCAGGATCCGTACGTCGACCTTGCGGTACTGAGCCACGTAGAGCGCCGTTACGATCTCACCGTCGGTCAAGTACTCGGTTGTCAGCCACAGGCGTCGCGCTGTGCCACCGATGATATTAAGTACCTCGGAGCGCAGTTCACTGAAGCTCGTGTAAGTTTGCGGGGCGGCGGCGCGAGCGCTGTCAGTAATGCCAAAGCTAAGCGCCATACTCACAGCAAACACCCTAGCAATGGCAAATTGGAAACGCACGAGCCCCCTTCGTTGCGGAGGCGCCGCAGGCCCCCCTGTCACTTCAATCTGACGATAAAAGCAGCAAATCCATCCATCTCATCTTGGTTGCCAGCGTAGACTTGAAACAGATTATCGCGCGTCACATACCGCTTAAAATAATCCGGCAACCGAGGAACCGGTGATAATAGTTCGATTCTATCACCATATTTTTCCCTGATCCAGGCAACGTGTTGCTCGCTCTCCTCCGGCTCGAAGGAGCAGACGGAGTAGACGAGCTCGCCACCGGCCTTGAGCAGGTGGTCCAGAACATGCGCGAGCAGACGTTTTTGGAGTTCGGCCATGGTGCCAATGAGGCTCTCACGCTTGTGCCACTTGCCCTCCGGGTGGCGCCGGAGCACGCCCAGACCGCTGCACGGGGCGTCCAGCAGCACCTTGTCAAAGCGTTGCTCAGGCTTAAACTCCAGCAGGTCCGACTGAACCCAAGTGATAGCGCCGTGGCCAAGCCTGGTCCAAGTTTCCTTAGCCTTCTCCATCTGGGTGGGATGCTTTTCTACTCCCGTCAGGTGGGCCTTGCCCTCAGACAGCTCGTAAAGGTGCGTCAGCTTGCCGCCAGGGCCGCAGGTACAATCAAGAATGCGTTCGTCAGGTTGGGGATCGACCAGAAGACCGATGAGCTGCGACGATTCATCTTGAATCGTTAACAGGCCGCGCTGAAATAGCGAGCCATCTTGGAGGCTTGGGGCTTGTTTAAGGTGAACAGACGAGCGTAGCGGCCGCCGCTCACTGTGAGCCTTTTCCTCACGTAGTAGCTGCTGCTGGAGCAGGTAGACGTCAGTCAGCGGCGTCTTCAGCTGATTGACGCGTGCCGTCCAAGGCGGCGGCTGGTTGTTGGCAGCCAGCATCTTCTCCATCCGGTCAAACTTAAACCGGCTGAGCCAACGTCGTACCAGCCACTCGGGATGTGCAAACTGGAGAGAAAGGTACTCGACCTGCTTTGTGTGCTTATCCGGCTTGGCGAAGTACTCGGCGCGCCTGGCTATTTGTCTCAGTATCCCGTTAACGAAAGACACGGCCTGTGCCTGGCCCTTCTTGCGGATGTACTCGGCACTTTCGTTGACTGCTGCCCGGTCGGGTACACGGTCCATGTAGAAGATCTGATAGGTACCGACCACAAGGGCGGCCCGGATCTCGGGAGTAGCCTGTTTAAGGTCGCGCTTTGCCGTGTTCTGCAGAATCCACAGGATCTTCGAGTGCCACCTCAGGCTGCCAAAGAGGAGTTCTTTGATGAAGTTGCGGTCCAGGCGAGTCAAAGCCGCACCGTGCTTGGCGTAAAGGGCCTCCGTCGCATCTTCGGGCGCGTCGCCAAAATCCATGACCCGCACATAGGCGTCATAGGCTACTTCACGGGCAAGGCTGAGGCTATTTGTCAAAGTGTGGGCTCTCCTGATTCCATTGATGCTCTGCCGCGCTCAAGGCGCGGCGCCATATCTTCGATGCCTTCGATGCCATGGTCGCGGAGTTGGCGGCGCAGCCGGCGGATGATGAGTGCCTTACGCAGGCTATCGATGCCGAAATAAACGGACACAACCGCTGCTCCGCCGAAAAAGAAGCCAAGATGGACCATATACCCGGGCATCGTGATCTGCTCGATCCATGGCGGCAGATGTAGACTGACCCGATCGTGATTGTAAACAGCAAAGTACGCGGTGAAACTTACGAAAGTGATGAGTAACCAGAAGTTAGCCAGGCGGGACAGAAAACGCATCGTGACACACACCTCCGCAAAATTTAAAAAACCCGCCCTCCCATCAGATCCCTAACACCGATGGTTAGGGATGAAGGAGGACGGGTCTTAAGAAGACTTTAACAGATCTTCAGCCAGTCCGGGCAAGATTACTCGGTAGGAGTATCCTTGCGTGCTGCCTGCGCCTTAGCAAAAGCGTCGGCCAAACCGGTCTTCGGCTCAGCAACGGTGCCGATGTACTCACGGAGAGCATCACCTTGCAGGTTGCGGAGGAAGGCCTTACGGCTGAGCGAGAACTTACGCTCGTCGGCGTCGCTAGCGAGTACCACGAAGTCCAGCTCGTCGCCTTCTTTCGCAATGTCACCTGGCTTAGCCACTTGCTCATCAGCGAGTTCGCTGACGTGGATCATGCCCTCAACGCCAGGGACGATTTCAACAAAGGCGCCGAAGTCAGTGACTTTGGTAACTTTGCCGCGGCCCTTGGTGCCAGGACGGAACTCCTGCGAAGCTTTAACGAACGGATCAGCGCTGAGCTGCTTGATGCCGAGCGAGAACTTCTCGCCTTCGGTATCGATTTGCAGAACTTTGGCATCAACTTCGTCACCCTTCTTGAACAGATCGCCAGGGTGGCGAATCCGCTCAGTCCAGCTGATGTCGGAGATGTGGATCAGGCCGTCAATGCCGTCCTCGATACCAACGAAGATACCGAAGTCGGTGATGTTACGGATCTTACCGCGGATGATGTCGCCAACTTGGTACTTCTCTTTAACGATTTCCCATGGGTTTGGCTCAATCTGCTTCATGCCGAGGCTGATGCGGCGGTTCTCGAGGTCGAGAGCCAGGACCACAACTTCCACCTCTTCACCCACCTGAACGATCTTCGATGGGTGACGCACGCGCTTGCTCCACGACATTTCGCTGACGTGGATCAGGCCTTCGATGCCGTTTTCAAGCTCAACGAAAGCGCCGTAATCAGTCAGGCTGACCACTTTGCCTTTGGTGCGCATGTTAACTGGGTACTTCTCACCAGCCGATAGCCACGGATCCGATTGGAGCTGTTTGAAGCCCAAGGATACGCGCTGACGCTGCTCGTCGTAGCTAAGAACTTTGACTTCGACTTCTTGGCCGACTTCAAAGAGCTGCGACGGATGATTGATGCGGCCCCACGACATATCGGTAATGTGGAGGAGACCATCGATACCACCGAGGTCGATGAACGCACCGTAATCGGTGATGTTCTTGACGATACCGCGGAGCATCGCGCCTTCCTGGAGGTTCTCCAGGGTAGTTGCCCGAAGCTTCTCGCGGTCGCGCTCGAGCAAGATACGACGGCTAAGAACGATGTTGCCGCGCTTCTTGTTGAACTTGATGATTTTGAACTGCAGCTTATTGCCGATCAACTTGTCCAAGTTGCGAACCGGACGTAGGTCGACCTGCGAACCAGGCAAGAATGCCTTAACGCCGATGTCCACCGACAGACCGCCCTTAACCCGGGCCATGATCACGCCTTCAACCGTCTCGTCCTTGTCATAGGCATCCGAGATGCGGTCCCAAGCGCGGAGCATTTCAGCACGCTCACGGCTGAGCACTAGCTCGCCTTCGTTGTCTTCAAAGGTGTCCAGGTAGACTTCGACGTCGTCGCCGATCTTAACCTTAACGCCGTCTGGACCCAAAAATTCGCCCAGCGGAATCTCACCTTCGGACTTGTGGCCAATGTCCACGATGACAAGATCGTCAGTTAGGCGTACGACGCGGCCCTTAACGATAGTCCCTTCACGGATATTTGCGCCACCAGGAGCGCCGTCGAGCATCTCCGCAAAGTCATTGCTACCCGCACCGTCGAGGTCGAAGTCCGAATCCTCATCTTCCCATTTCACTGTCCCGAGTCTTGCCATCTTTGTTTCTTGTAACTGCATGTTAGGGTGTTTCTCCTAAGTCCGCTTTGCCCCCCATTGAGCCAGCGGCGTACCTTGATCATCCAAGAGGCATTTTCGTTAGCATGCAGGCCGAGTTAAGTCAACGGAATAAGGCGGGAGATTGGCCGGAGGGCGGGTATTTTTTTGGCCGGCGGTCCTTGGGCGGGCGGCAGTAAGAGTCCACTCAGCCAACCCGGCGTCTTCCGCCACCAACTCCGCCCAGGATCTCGGTCAGCTTTTCCGGCATCTCGGCGACCGAGCAGATTAGCTGCGCCGACCCGTTCTGTGCGGCGGCCTTGGGCATGCTTGCGGGATCTAGGCGCCGTTTGACTTTGCTATCGGCCCGCCTCAAGGAACGCAGGCCCTCTGAGCGCGTCGCTCAGCTAAGCCCACCGCCGTTTAATCTTGCGACCCAATCTCAAAGTGGATGCTGTCAAACCCTTAGACAGCTTAGTCTAATAGCTAAACAGAAATCGCAAAACCATCAAGATTGTTGTATTTTTCTTCCCATCATCAGCCGTGCACTGTCATTTCTTGCAAATAAAAAGCACATAAAATTGACGTTTATTGCATTTGGGAGAACGCGGCCTGAGCCGGGAACGTTTTTTTTAAAAGGCCGATTTTAAAACTGTTTCCGACGTTGTAGGCCACGATGTTGGCTGTGGCAACCCGTAGCGATCAAAGCTTGGCAAGGTTTTTGCTTTAACTTGAGCAATATAACGCGATTTAGACAAGTCGGATTCAAAGTCTTTCATGATTGTCGGTTTTCGGGGAACAAAACAAAGGGGGATGGTTAATCATGTACCTAAGTAAAAAAAATCAGAAAGCTGCGTACCTAGGATCGTCTTTCGGAATTAAATTGAGCGCGAGCCTTGCGATTGTGAGCTCTATCGGTATATCGGTACAGGCATGCGATACGAGCAAGAGTGCTTCGTTTTCAGACGTTAAAATATCGCAAGAAGCAGAGGCCTTTTACACCGCTTACGATAAGCTGAAAGAAACTCCGGTATTCAAGTCAGAGTTTGATGCCGTTTTGAAGGCTTCGCCGGATTATGCAGGCGGAGCGATTGCCTCTAAGGATCTGAAGATAACGATTGATGGGGAGGAATTCAAAGACGCCGACGTTCTGCTTGCGCGGAGTCGAAAGGTCTTCAATAAAGGTTATAAGGGATCTTACGGTGCTTTTATTTCCCGATTCGGGAAGAACCTTGGACCAATCACCGCTCGCGATTTTCAGGTTGCTAGAGACATTCGTCGCGATAAACTCAAGGCCAATGGCGACTCGAACAGGCTGAATAACATAACGAAGACCTATCAACCTGACGATTTTATCCGCGCTGTTCGTGCCGATTTGGTCTCGGATATATTCGCCAAGTTGGCTAAGGATGTAGATCAGGCTAAACTGAATCTTGCGGATGGGCCATCAATGCCATCAGATGCGGCGATTGGTGCAGTTGGCAATATCGCTACAGAGAGAATCAAGCAGGACGGCGAAACTGTAAGAGAAGTTTTCAAGACGATCCCACAAATAATGAAAGAGGTAAACGAAGGTAAGTACATTAAAGTGATCGATTCCACACTGTCCGCGTGCAAGAAGATGGTCGAGCAATGCGTTGCCAAGGATTCCGCAAACGACAATACACCCGGCAAGCAGAACTATGCCAAGTGCGAAACCACCAATCCTCCAGTAGACGTGTGTGACAACGGCCACGTTCGTAAATTTAACCTCCGATTCGGAGAACACGGTGGTAGGAGCGAATCAGAGGCTGGTAGGACTAACGCGGACGCTTCATGCCCTAACCACCGCTGGATTTGTGAATGTACTCTCGCGTTCGCTCCAAATAGTAGCGGCGGGTTGCTGTATAAAGATCACAACACGCAGCATTGCGGTTGGATACCTGATCTAACATGGAAGGCACCAACTCCAACTGGGTTCGACAAAGAGGCTAAATGCCAAGAGGATACGACCTGCAAAATTAGCGTAGTTGCTTCCAAAAGTTGATCTGTCAGATTGCGAGCGAATCAATAAACGAGAACCGTTCTAAATCCGGGATTTAGGGCGGTTCTTTATTTGCTATAAGATCGTCCGCCTCCGGGTACTCGACCACCGTGTCGCGGCCGCGTTCCTCAAGGGACCGCACGAAATCAAAGACTGCGCGCCTGCTTTGTCGCATCGGGTGGTTGATGCCCCCGTCGCTACCGAGCAAGATGGCGAAGTTGTTCCCGGTGGACAGGTTCGGTGCTGTCTCAGGTAAAGAGTCCGGTGGCAACGATGAGAGTGGTGAATTGATAGCGGTCCCCAAGGTTCTGGGTAGACTTGCTCACTTTTATTATCGGTTTAAGGGTCTTAAGTCTCAGGCCGGCAGCTTTGGCTCGGGTATTAAATTCTGCTATGATTGCTGAAAGAACCCTATAGATGCGGTGCGGTGAGGCTCCCTGATGAGAAAGTTAGCCGGATTGTGCTGTCCTAAGTTTTTGGTCCTGGCTGGTGCCTGGGTCTCGGTGAGTCCTATGGTTGGCCTCGCAGTGGCTAACCCCAGCCCCCCTCCAAGCGAATGTCCGAAGGCCACCCAGATGCCGGCCGATATCCCGCGCTCGCACGTCTATGCAGACGTCCCATTCAAATCCGGTGAGGCAGCCACCTACGAGCTCACCTGGTCGGGCATCAAGGCTGGCTACGCCACTATGGAGGTGCGTGCGCCGCGGCGTCACAATGGACTGTGGCATCGCGTCTTTCGAATCGATGCCGCGACGGGGGATTGGTTCAAGTCTATCTTCGTTGCAAAGGAAGCAATGGAGGCAGTATCGCGGCCGTGGGATTTCGGCGTCAGCCAGTTCTATCTGGAACAGAACGAGGGGCGGCTGTTCGGTACCAGTTTTCAGCAGAAAAAGTGGCTTAGCTTCGATCACGATCACTGCCATGTTCACGAACGAATTCAGCTGCCGGAAAAGCCAGAAGACAACGTGGACCACGAGCTGACACAAGGTGCGAACGATGCTCTCGGAGTGGTCTACAACCTGCGAACTCGTAATTTTAAGATGGGGACTATCGAGAAGGCCTTGGTCTATACCTCGGAGAAAAACTGGTTCCTCGAAGCCGAACCCGTGGCGATGGAAAAAGTGACGGTGCCCGCCGGGACGTTCGACACGGTGAAGCTAAGACTCCAAACTTTCATCGGTAAGGACCTACAGCAAAAGGGCGACGTGTGGGCCTGGATTTCCACGTCTACGCCCGAGCGCCAACTGGTTCAGGTGCAAGGAGAGATCAAGATCGGTTCGGTGTGGATCAAGCTGAGTTCGTACATGGGTGGCCTTTAAACTGATCCACTTAACTGTTGGTGAGAGATTCATAAGTCATCGTGCTGAAGGCTCATGTCACTTCTCTCTGCAACGGAGATGAATCATAACTCGCTCTTCAAAGTAGGGAGAGAGAGTTATGTCTTCTAGGTCTAAAGTGCGTCCCGCTTGTCCCATTTGTCCAAAAGATTATGGGGCGGTAATTAAATACGGATTTTTTAAGCGCGTGACGGGACACATGCCGCGTATTCAGCGTTATTTCTGTAAGCTTTGTCGCTCCGCATTTTCCGCACAAACTGGTGGACTTACTTATCGCGAGCGCAAGCCGCACCTCACACAGTTAGTCATGCGTAGTCTTATGGAATCCGTATCTCAGCGTGGGTGTTCACGCATGCTTGGCTGCCGACCAGTCACGGTAGCTCGAAAGGTCATCCGGCTTGGTGCAAGGGCAGAGTTTCATTTAAAAGCACGCAACTCTCAAGATTTGGTTGATGGATCGGAAACTATTGCTGTTTTTGACGAGATGGAGACGTTTGAGCACTCGAAATGTAAGCCTGTATCGATCGCACTGGCTGTGTCGGCATCGACTAGGCAGGTGCTTGCGGTGAGCGCGGCACAAATGCCTGCGAATGGTCTTCTTAAGGATGTTGCTTTAAAAAGATACGGACCGCGCAAGGACCATCGCCGCGAATCTTTGGAGGCAGTGTTAAAGGAGGTAGCGCGCCTTTGTCCGAGTCTCACTGTATTGAAATCTGATCAGTGTCCGCGCTATCGACGTATAGTTAAAAAAATATTTCCGAAGCCGGTGGTTCATCAGGCTTTCAAAGGTAGGCGCGGCTGCGTGGTAGGACAGGGTGAGCTCAAGCGCGGTGGAAGGGACCCGTTGTTTGCGTTGAATCATACTTGTGCCATGTTTCGTGATCGTATAAAGCGACTAGCGCGAAGAACTTGGTGCACCACGAAGAAGATCGACCGTCTTAACTGCCTTCTCAACATTTACGCTTGGTGGCACAACCAGTTAGTAACAAGAGCAAAAAGGCCATTTCGGATCTGTTAGGATGGCCTATTTTAACAACAATCAAGTGGATCAGTTTTGGTAGGTTCCCTCAACACAAGCGTAGCTCCGATGGAAGGTTTCACCACTTTCCCGATGCGCCTTTGGCTAGCTATGACGTCGCGCCCCATGGCGATGACTACGCCGTTTTTACGCGTCACGCGCACTCACCCCGACGGTCATTTGCCGCTTCTCTTTGCACCTGAATTGTTTGAGCTGCGCGGCATGATGCCTTATGAATTGACGCCTCAGCTCATCACAGGCGACATAGATCTGTTTATGCAGACCGAGGCGCTTTTACCGCCAGAGGTAGCCGCAGCAATCGAATTAAATTGCGGCTGTCCCTCACCAAGTTGTGTGGGGCATCAAGCTGGTAGTGGGATCTTGCGCGATCCGGCGCGCTTTGGCCGCACTATTGCGAAGCTTGCCCAACATCTTGGCCCAGGTCGTTTGGCAGTAAAAATGCGTCTAGGCGTCGATGACGCTGCTGAGTTTGGACAGCTTGTGCAGGTCATCGCTGACCTACCGCTGGCTCGCCTGACAGTGCACGGTCGCACCAGAGCGGATCGCTACCGCGGCCATGCTAGGTGGGATTTAATCGAGTACGCAGCGAGTGCAACAGCAACGCAGACCTGGGCTTCCGGTGATGTTTGCGGCATTGAGACTGCGGATGAAATCCGGAGTGTCGCCCCCACAATCAAAGGAGTGATGATTGGTCGTGGGCTGCTCAGAAATCCCTGGGTTTTTGACGAAATTCGTTCGCGTATGCACCAAGAAATAAACTTAATTGCGTTTGCAAATGCACTGCTTTGTTATGCTTTGCTACATGAGATAAGTATCAAGGCGCCAGAGAAGCTGATCGCTAAAATACTGCGTGGTCGTCTCCTTCACTATTGCGGCACAAGTGACCAAGCATGGGAACACATGACGGCCGAGTTGACGGCCATGGTCGCCCACGTGCCACTGGTGTTTGACCGTTACGGTGGAATTGGGGACATCGCGCTGTCAAACACTGCATTTGGTCGGTTACGGATTCTCTGGAGTTATCTACGTTCTTCGCTACCGGAACCGTTTCATACTCCCAAAATCATGCGCGCTAAAAATATGCGCGATTTTTTTGCTGCGATTTTTATCGCTGCAGATGAGATGGTTCGCGCACCTCTGATGCTGCGTCATCAACCCACTTGGGATGACCTGTTTGGTGGTGTCAGAGGGTCAGCCACGTGACGATGTTGAACAAATGATCGCCGCAATCCGCCTCATTTATGGGGCGGTCTAGGCGATCTCAAGGGATTCGCGTTAGCGAATCCCGTCGCTGTTACTCTCTTACTTACCGCCTGATTGTCCTGTCCACGTCTTGTCTTCATTTCGCTTTCGGT
>VGTI01000045.1 GCA_016874735.1 Deltaproteobacteria bacterium | reverse complement strand
CAATACGTTTGGCGCGGCCTATGCCCGACCCCGTCGGTAGGTTATCGCTAAGGCTAGGGTCTTCGAGCATAAGTTCAAGCTTTTCTTCAACCTCGTCAGGAAGCTTATAGCCATTGGCACTGAATATCTTGATTCCGTTGTCACTGTAGGGATTATGCGAGGCCGAGATGACAATTCCGGCTGATGCCCGCAGTCCGCGCGTTAGGTAGGCAATCCCGGGTGTGGGGAGCGGCCCAAGAAATTGGGCATCAACCCCGACACTGCAGATGCCCGAGGCTAAGGCCTGCTCGAGCATATAGCCACTAAGCCGTGTGTCCTTGCCGATGAGTATGCGTGGATGAGCATGGGTGCTCTTGAAGTAGAGGCCGATGGCCTGGCCAAGTTTGAGTACAAGATCAGGTGAGATTGGGTAGACGTTGGCTTCGCCACGAACGCCGTCGGTGCCGAATAGCTTTTTCATCGATACTCCCGAATATTCCGCTCAATTGGGTCGCTTATAGTTAAAAACTTCGACCGCAGCAGCTTGGGGTTGGGTTTCAATTAAGACCGTGTCCGGTGGAATCTTCACCTGGATCGGCCGATTATACTTTTTGCCAGGTGGGAGGTCACGAGCATCCACGAAGGCTTCGAGTTCGGATTTATTAATAAAGCTCAGGACTCCTGGTGTCCCCTGGATAATGATGGATACAACTGCTGGAGTCACACTTGTCGATTGCTCACTTCCGACCACCACGACCGGCACCGCATTAAACTTTTTATTAATTTTCTGCTCCCCTAGCATGAGACTCACGGTCACGCTGTCACTGGAGAGCTCCGTTTTAATTAGGTCTTTCGACGAAACTTTGACTTCAAAGTTTTTTGAGCTCGATAGGTTGGTGACGTCAACGGGTGCGGTTAGCACCTCCTCCACCTTGGCCAATTCTGACTTTGGTCCCGTCAATGTGACCATATTCGGTTTGATTTGGATCTTTTCAATGATGTAACCATCGGCCGGAACACCTTTTAGGAATTCACGTACGGGTACTTTTTTTGTGGTTTTCTCATCCACATTGATCGTGATGTAGGGCTCATGTACGGTGAGCTTGATGCGATTGTCCCAGTTT
Organism: Deltaproteobacteria bacterium; assembly: GCA_016874735.1. Classification (NCBI taxonomy): domain Bacteria; kingdom Pseudomonadati; phylum Myxococcota; class Myxococcia; species Deltaproteobacteria bacterium. The sequence continues at coordinate 27,672 of VGTI01000045.1, read as the reverse complement.
TTTATGTGTTCGCGATCGATACGGTAACGGATTTGACCAGTTTTGCCCTCTTGAATGCGGATGGTCGCTTCGAGTGGTCGGGTTGAGAAGTCGCCGAGAAGGACGCGCGATCCACGTAGAGTCGCATCGAGAATCAAGGTGTCCGGGCCGGTGATCAGGTAGTTGTCGGGAACTTTCAGGTTAACGACAATGCGCCTATTGATCTCAAGGATCTCCTCGCCCTGGACGATGTACCAAAAGAGGCATGCCAGCAGCAATGCCCAGACTTTGTACCAAAAATTACGGAGGAAGGAGTTCACAATGCCGGTTTTCATCGGTAGCGTCCTCCGGCTTTAAAATATCTCAATAGACCGCTACCGTTGCGTGGCTCCTGGTCTAGGTCATCGCCGGTGCGTTCATCAGCAAGAAGATCAGTAAGGGACTTGCGGAGATCTTTAGGCTCCATCTTACGCGACACCTTACCCTCGACCACAAGGGAAATTGAGGCCCCCTCTTCAGATACGAGTACGACTATCGCGTCGGTTTCTTGCGAAATCCCTATTGCTGCCCGGTGCCTGGTACCCCAGTTAGGATCTAGATTTTCGTCGCGCGTAAGCGGCAAGAAACAGCCAGCAGCTGAGATGCGCCCACGCTGAACAATGGCAGCACCATCGTGAATGGGTGACGACGGATGGAAGATAGAGAGTAGAAGTTCCTTGGAGACACGCGCATCAAGGAGCGTGCCCACCTCAACATACCGCGACAAGATGATATTTCTCTCGAGCACGATAAGGGCACCAATTCTCTTATTGGCGAGAGCTGCCGCAGCACGCGTAATTTCGTCTAAGATCTGACTCGACGATAAAGTGTCTGAGCCGGGGATAAATGACTTTTTGCCCATGCGGCTAAGAACGTGCCTTATGTCGTCCTGAAACAATATGATGATGATGATAATGAACGACGAATAGAACTTGTTCATCACCCAGTTAAGCGTGGTTAGCGGCACAATAGAGGATAGGAGAAAGGTTGCCACCACGATGAGAATGCCCGTGAGCATTTGGGCTGCCCTAGTACCTCTGATGAGGAGCAGGGTGTGATAGATGATAAAGGCAATAATGACGATATCGACGGCGGCCCAAAACCCGAACTGATCGAGAATTTCAACCATGATGAGCCTCCGTTAGGAGGTTTACCAAATGGCGCAACGGAGCAACTTGGTGCGTGCGCACGAGTCTTGCACCAAGCATGATGAGACCAAACTCAAGCATCTTTGACGGGGCGTCGCGGTCCTCAGGAGTGGTAATATCAAGGGTTCGGCCGATCAGAGATTTGCGCGAGACCCCGACCGCGACCTGATGCGTATTGGACCAATCTCCAACCTTTTGCATGAGCTGTGCATTGGCCGCGTCGGTCTTGCCGAAACCGATTCCGGGATCGAGCCATACACAATCCGCGTCGAAACCTGCATCACTAGCAGTGCTTAAACGCGCCGCGAAAAAGCTATCGACGGCACTTAGTGCGGCCCGTGGACCGAGCGGGTGCATGTGCATAATGTCAGGGGTCATAGGCATGTGCATCGCGATATATTGCATTCCTGAGTATCTAAGGAGTTTTCTTAAATCATTGATATCGGCAAGACCAGCTACATCATTAAACCAAGTGACACCGTAATCAGCGGCTCGCATCATAATTTCTGGCTTGCGGGTATCGATACTAAGAGCGACCGGGAGAGACTCACGAGAGAGAAGATTCAAGACGGGTTCAAGACGAGACCACTCTTCTTTTTTGTCAATGGCAGTGGCACCGGGACGTGTAGATTCAGCACCAAGATCGACGATATCGGCACCTTCTTTGACCAGACGCTCTATGTGGCTCATAGCTTTTTCTGGAGCGAAGCTACGGCCACCATCCGAGAAGGAGTCGGGCGTGATATTGACCACGCCCATCAGGAGAGGTTTGCGGCTAGCGGCCCCAGCCGCCGCAGCCGCCACCGTTAAGTGCCCTGCGGCAGCGCAGACATAGTCGGCGCTTCGGCAAGTTGAGTGCCGTTGCCCTCGCTTATTTTGCTGCCGCGAGCTACAGGTTTCTTACTGTCAGATGCCTTCTTTTGCGCCTCCTCAAAGGCCTTACGTTCCTCGTCGGTGACAACAGCGTGCCCAGTCATGAGATCATCGATTTGCCTGCGATCAAGAGTCTCCTTGATCAGCAGTGACTCCGCCAGCGCCTCTAATTGATCGCGATTATCACGTAGTATTGTGATGGCTCTTTTGTATCCCGAGGTAACTAGACGGTGAATCTCGCTATCGATCTCCTCCGCAACTTTTTCTGAGAAATTGCGCGCTGTGTTGATCTCACGGCCGAGAAATACTTCCTCATGATCCTTGCCAAGAGATAAAGGCCCAAGTTTTTCGCTCATTCCCCAATTGCAGACCATTTTACGTGCAATGTCGGTAGCTTTATTGATGTCGTCTCCAGCGCCTGTGGTTTGCTTGCGGAAGATGAGCTCCTCAGCAGCACGTCCACCCATAGCGTAAGCGATCATGCCCTCGGCGTACTCTTTGGTCAAAGTGTAGCGGTCTTCGGCAGGGAGCATCACCGTGACGCCCAGTGCCTGACCGCGAGGGATGATGCTGACTTTATGAACCGGGTCAACGCCACCAATGTAGAGTCCGACAATCGCGTGTCCGGCCTCGTGGTAGGCGGTGTTACGTTTCTCATCCAGGCTCATGATCATGCTTTTGCGCTCTGGACCCATAAGGATCTTATCCTTAGCGAGTTCAAAGTGCGGCATCGACACTTCTTTGCAGTCCTGGCGCGCAGCAATAAGAGCAGCCTCGTTGACGAGGTTTTCCAGGTCGGCACCGGAGAAGCCAGGGGTACCTTGAGCGATGGTTTGCAAATCGACATCTTTGGCCAGTGGAGACTTGCGGGTGTGAACCTTGAGGATGCCCTCGCGGCCTTTGACATCAGGCTTAGGCACAACGACGCGGCGGTCAAAGCGGCCCGGACGAAGGAGGGCTGGGTCCAACACATCGGGACGGTTGGTGGCAGCAATGATGATGACACCCTCGTTGGCCTCAAAGCCGTCCATTTCCACGAGTAATTGGTTGAGGGTTTGTTCACGTTCGTCATGCCCACCACCCAAACCAGCACCGCGGTGGCGTCCTACCGCATCAATCTCGTCGATGAAGACGATGCAAGGGGCGTGTTTTTTAGCCTGGTCAAAAAGGTCGCGCACACGACTGGCACCGACACCGACAAACATCTCGACAAAGTCCGAACCCGAGATCGAGAAGAACGGCACACCGGCCTCGCCAGCGATGGCTTTCGCCAACACGGTCTTGCCCGTACCCGGCGAACCGACGAGTAGTACGCCCTTGGGTATGCGGCCGCCAAGGCGGGTGAATTTTTTTGGATCTTTCAGAAACTCGATGATTTCCTCAAGCTCCTGCTTGGCTTCGTCGATCCCCGCGATGTCCTCGAAGGTCACGCGCGCTTGATTCTCATTAAGTAGCTTTGCCCGGCTTTTGCCAAATGACATGGCTTTGCCGCCACCAATCTGCAGTTGTCTCATGAAAAACACGAAGAGGAACAGGATGATAATTAATGGCAACGAATTGATGAGAAGAGTCTTCCACCAACTCATCTCCTCTGGCGGCTCGAAATTAACTTTGACACCTTTATCCGCAAGTTGTTTGCGAACATCTGCATCATTAGGCCCGTAGGTTTTAAAAGTACTTTTATCAACGCGCACACCTGCGATTTCATTTTCTTTGAAAGTCACCTCAGCGACGTGATTCGGGTCACTTTCCGGCAAACTAGCGGCTGCCATGAACTCTGAAAACTTGAGCACCTTCGGCTCTTCCGGAGGTTTGACCATCAAGTGTACCAACAGCAGCAGGCCCAAAAGTCCTGCAAACGCCATGGTGACTCGCATTTGTTGATTCTGCTTTTGTGGAGGCTTAGCCATCGACAGCTCCTTGATACCTACGACGAGAATAGTACGGGGCTAAAACAAGAGGACGGCGCACTTAGGTTCCATCCTTTAAGTATCGCAGATTGACGTCCAATTTACTGCATCCGCTTTGACGAAATAGCGTATTTGCTGGGTGAAAATTTTGCCCATCAAAGATACCGAGCGTCTTGCCCTGACTTGTCAAATTGCGCCACTCTGCTCGCAGCTTAACTGGCACGCCCCATTGCTGCATTAGGTTTTTCATAGTTAAACGCTGCCTAGTACCGGCAAGTACGAGTGGTTGCAGCCATGAATCCGAGCCAATGCATAGATCGATTGAGGCTGCCGGGGTGGCAACCCCAATCTTGGGGGTACGCAGCTCGTACTTTCCCTCGACAGTCGTGAGATGAGCATGAGAGCCGGGCTCTAAGATCAGGCGCCTCGCTGGGCCATTTAGGGCTCGGGCATGTTGGTCACTGCGCGCACTTTTGGTCAAGCCATCCAGGGATTCAACACAGAGATCGCGCCCGACCCGCAGTCCGTCACCGCCTGGGAGACAGGGGTTCTCGCCTCTCAAGGCCGCGTCTAGCAGACGGCGCGACAGCTGCCTCGAGGCCGTATCGCTCGCCTTTATGCGGCTAGCAAGGCGATGCCTGGCTAGATGATGATCCCGAGGCATTTCAGGGCCAGAGTCTTCTCGCGGGGCGGCTGCCCCCTCAAGAGCCTGGGCCTCCAGTGCACAAGCCACAATACGCCCCGCGGCCCCAGGATATAGCTCTTCTAGTACCGGGAGAACGTGGTGACGCAACCGGTTCCTGGCGTAATCATCTCGCAAATTACTGCTGTCCTCACGGAAGGTTAATCCCTCACGAGTCGTGAAGTCACGCAGCTGATCTTTGGAAAAGTGAAGTAATGGGCGCCAAATTGGGGCATCCCAGGGTTTCATCCCAAGGAGCTTGCCCGGACTGGCCCCTCTTGCGATGCGAAGCAACACAGTTTCAGCTAAATCATCGGAATGATGGCCCAATGCGACGATCCAACCGGCATGGGCCAGTTGCTCATAATCTGCCCGACGGATACGGCGAGCCCACTCTTGGATGCCCTCACCGTGGCGTGCGTTGCGCTCTTCTTCAGTTATCTCTCTGAAAACAAAAGGTATTCCGCGCTCTTCAGCTAGTTTACGGCATGCCTCCAAATCATCTTTAGACTCCTGCCCGCGCAGGCCATAGGCGCAGTGGTAGGCTCCCAAGTCAAAAAATTTTTCGTTTTGGTAGAGTTGCCAAATTCCCTGTAATAACGCTGTCGAATCAGGGCCTCCCGAGAGCGACACCATAACGCCCTGAAATCGCTTGGACTTAAGCTCTTTTTTGAGCTCGGACCAAGCCGCCAACTGATCGATAAAACTGGTCTTTATAATCTACTCCCCGAAGGTCCTTAGGCTTATCCCTGCCAATTGCGTTTTTACCAAAAAACTAAAGATCCGCGCCAAAACGCCGTTGGTGACTTTGCAAGTTCCAAATGGAATTTGCGGCAGGTCATAGGGTTATGACCGGTCAAAACATATCAAGGAGGATCTGACAATGGGAATGCGAATCCGTACTAATGTGAACAGTCTCGTGGCGCAGCGTTTTATGGAGCGCAACAACGGCGAGATGAACTCTAGCTTAGAGCGCTTGGCCTCTGGCTACCGGATCAACAAATCTTCTGATGACGCCGCTGGTCTGGCCATCAGTGAGAACCTGCGCGGTCAGTTGCGGGGCTTGAACGTAGCGAAACGCAACGCCAACGACGCCGTCTCGCTGGTTCAGGTGGCAGAGGGTGGAATGAATGAGATGACCAACATCCTTATTCGCCTTCGTGAACTCACCGTCCAAGCTGCCAGCGACACGATCGGTGAGCAAGAAAGAGGGTTCCTAAACCGGGAGTACACCCAGTTAGTCGACGAGATGGACCGGATCGGTAACTCGACCGAGTTCAACGGCCGGAAGATGTTCCTGCCCGACGGAGGACTGTCCCAGTTTGTGGTTCAGATCGGTACCCGCGGCACTGCACCGGAGGCCAATTCCGACACCATCACCATTGATCTTAAGGGTATCAAGTTCGATTCAGCCACACTTGGTCTCGGTAAGGAGTCAGAAATCGGCGGCGCCACTGCCAGTGACACCGTGTCGCGTGACGATATCGCCCAGAAGCTCACGACCATTGATGATGCCCTGGGTCGCCTCGCCAGCGAACGAGCCACCCTCGGTGCCATCCAAAACCGCTTAGGTAGTGCGATTGGCAACCTCGGCGTGTCGATGGAAAACCAACAATTAGCGATGAGTCGTATCCGCGATGTCGACTTTGCTTCAGAGACCGCAAACCTCACTCAAGCTCGCATTATGACGCAGGCCAACGTGGCCGTTCTTAGCCAGGCCAATGCCTCGCCAGAACTGGCCTTGCAGCTGCTGCGCTAATAGCCGTGCAAAGAGACTAGTTTTGCAAGTTCTTCACCTTGCACGGCGGATGGTTCGCCGTGATCAATAACAGGGAGTTTTGTCATGGGATTAAGAGTCAGGACAAACGTGGATTCGTTGGTGGCGCAAAGGCGCTTGAGTGAACAAAGGGGCTCTCTCAGCCAATCCTTGGAGAGGTTGTCATCGGGTTTGCGGATTAATAAATCCGCTGACGATGCCGCCGGATTGGCCGTGAGTGAGCGCTTGCGGGGTACGATGTCGAGCTTAGGGGTTGCCAAACGTAACGCCAGCGACGGTATCTCGTACATCGAGGTTGCTGAGGGGGGGCTCAATGAGGTGTCGAACATCCTGATCCGGATGCGCGAACTTGCCACCCAGGCTGCCTCGGACACTCTTGGACCGAGGGAGAGATCGTTCCTCGACAAGGAGTTTACTCAGCTGAGGGACGAGGTGGGTCGTATTATCGACTCTACCGAGTTCAACGGCACCAAGGTGCTCACTCCGGGCGAAGGCGACAAGCCCATTCAGATATTTGTTGGCGCTTCCAACCGCGGGAGAGATGCCGCGGGCGATCTGCCCGATATCGACAAGGATAGCGACCCAGATGTGCTCACCATCAAGCTCGACGAGCTTGGGTCGCTCAAGGACGCCATCGATCAAGTAAGGGATAAGGCCATGTCTATCATGCCTGACCCGACTGCCGTCATCGGCGCTCAGGACCTCGGTCCCGATGGGGACACGGCCACACTCTTCAGTCGCTTAGATACGGCGCAGAACTCCATAGCCTCCTACCGAGCAACCTTGGGTTCGGTACAGTCACGGCTGAATAGCACGATCAATAATATCGATATTGCTAGTGAGAACATGGCTGCTGCGCAGAGCCGGATTCGCGATGTGGACTACGCATCGGAAACCGCGAAATTGACGCAGGGTCGCATCCTCTCCACCGCCGCTCTCTCCGTAATGACCCAAGCCAACGCATCCCCAGAAGCCGTACTCCAGCTGCTGCGCGGTTAAAAATCAAGACATCATGAGGGTTTAGGGGCGGCTCAGGCCGCCCCTTGTTTTTCCTCTAGCCCCGCATTATAGCTAGCGGACCTGTTGTTCTGAGGGTGAGGCTCGACTATGCAATCAACCGCTAACTATGACTCTACGTATCAGCGTATGCACCAAATGCTGGGCAAGCTCGTGCCTGATTTTGAGCTGCAGGAGAAAGCCAAGCTCGTAGTCGAGATCAACGAATGGAAGCGGGAGCGCAACGCTATCATTCTAGGCCATAATTATATGGAGCCTGCGCTTTACCATACGGTAGCTGACTTTACCGGCGACTCTCTTGAGCTATGCCGCAAGGCGGCCACGACCGATGCCGCAGTCATCGTCTTCTGCGGCGTAGAGTTTATGGCTGAGACAGCCAAGATTATCAATCCCACGCGCAAGGTGCTGATACCGTCTAACCGCGCGGGATGTTCCTTAGCCCAAAGCATAAAGGCCGAGGATGTGCGCCGCCTGAAGGCTCAGTACCCGGGCGTGCCAGTTGTCACCTACATTAATTCCTACGCTGACGTTAAGGCGGAAACTGACATCTGTTGCACCTCAGGCAATGCTGTCAAGGTGGTAGAGTCTTTGAATACGGACACGGTGATTTTCATCCCTGATGAATACTTGGCCCAAAACGTCGCGCGTGAGACGGGCAAACATGTCATTTTTCCCGAGACCGATCCGCGTAAGTTGGGTACCGGTCAGACGACGATAGATAAGGTATTTATTAGCTGGCATGGCAAATGCGAGGTGCACGAGAAGTTCACAGTGGACGATATTACGCGCGTGCGTCAGCAATTCCCGGATGTGGTTGTTTTGGCTCACCCTGAATGCAGTCCCGAGGTCACTGCGGCTGCCGATTTTGCCGGCAGTACGTCGGCCATGATCAAGTATGTCGAGAACGTTAAGGCGCCGCGCTATTTATTACTTACTGAATGTGCGATGGGCGACAACATCATTGCGGCTCACCCGGATCGCGACGTGCTTCGACTCTGTAGCATCCGGTGTCCTCATATGAAGCAGATCACCCTTGAGGACACGCTCGCCGCGTTGAAGGAACTCAGATACGAGGTCGATGTTCCCGAAGACATTAGGCTGCGCGCCAAGGCCTCCATCGACCGGATGTTGGCCATAGGCTAAAGATCAGGGGAACCACGAATATAAGCGCAATTGTGGGATCAGAGTCCCCACTGTCATAGCCGGGCCTGACGGCACAGCCGAGAGGCAACCTAGGTTTGTCGCCGTTTGCTGGGTAGCTATGGGCGATGGCGGCAAAGTCATCGATGTCCAGGGCAAAGCTATTGGTATCAAGGCTGTAACTCATGATGGCCTCCGGCACCAGGCTGTGTCCGAGTCCTGCGGCATGGCCGAGCTCATGGAGGAATACCTTACCCATCCAGTAGTCGGCCGTTGCCGTATCGACTAACACATAAATCGAGCAGTGTTTAGGTGTTTCGCCGTCATAGTCGTCAAACATTGTGAATCCAGCCGTATCTCGTACGCCGCTCAGGGAGCTGCGCAGGTAGATGGTCACCTGGGGAGATTCCTCTAACGCCACAAATTTAAACTTAAAGTAGCTGCCAGGGACCTCGCTCCACAGGGCCGCAGCCTCTTTGACCATGGATTCATAATAGGTGGCGTCGTCAGGGTTTTCCGCATCGATACCCAGGGTAACGGTCGGCGCGTCGATGTTGATATCCCAACGCAGGAGTCTTCCCCCAAAATCGACCGGAGTGGGATAACTAAAGCTCTCGCTACTTGTGCCAAGGCAAAGCATTGCGGCGTAGAGGCTAAATTTCAGAACGGTACCGAAACTCCGAGCCATAGTGGGTAACTCCAGGCAATGCCGCGGTAGCGCACAAAAATCATGTGTGACGTGATGTCGAGCCTCAAAGCGGGTACAAATCGGGGTGCACTGGTAGGCAGCCAAATGGGTAGCAGCGGTATGATAGTCGCCCAGGTGACCTCGGCAATAGGACCCGCGTTGGAGCCCCCGGCTCCTATTTGGACAAAAAACTGCCACCAGCAAGAGTCATCACAGATGGGAAAGCGGCGATCAAAAACCACTCCTGTCACCGGAATGCCACCGGCGGTGAGATATTGATTACTAAAAAGCCCGGCCTCCCATTTGTTGGTAGCTAGCCTCAGCCCGTAGGCGATCTGTCCCCCAGCATTCGGCGCCAGCGATTCGTATTGAGCCGACAGAGTGTACCTAGACTTTGCTGCCAGGGCAGGTGTGTCCATTACCGTCCACAAGGAGAGCAATAGGATGAGGTGCTTCACCATTTGGCACCAACCCGGATCTGGAAGAAGGTAAACGGCCAAGCCACGTAGCTTTGCAGCTGCACTTTATCTACGGCACCGACGAAAAGCATATGTTCGGCAGCCATCTCAAAGCCGCCAAGCGTCACGGCATATTCAATTCCCGACACGAGGCCACTTTGGACGTAATTGCTTGGGGTGCTAAAGGTGGTGGAGGATGGTGCTCTGTCTTTGGTGTAGCCAGCCATGCGGCCACCGCCCATATAGGCATAAAGGCCGTGGTTTGATTTTTTAGTTACTTTGCTGCCCACGAGAACAAACCATCCATAGTCTTTATCGGCGTAGTCTCCCCCGCGAAACTCCGGGCGCTCCAGATAGGCACTTCGCACTAAAAAGGCCTCAGAATTGGTACCTGAGGTAAACTCTGCTCCGTAGGTCGCATGGTAGTAGTGACTCGTAGGCTGCTGCATGACCCCAGCCGTAGTGCCAACGCTAAACACCGCAGCGTATAGCGGTGTCTCCAAGGCGATCATAAGTCGCGCCAGGCAATGTAGCAGCTCAATCAAGTGCGACCCGAAATTTGTTGGTTGGCAAAGTTATCGGCCATTCTAACAAATGTCTCGGCCAGAAGTCTCAGCCAAAGGATAGAGAGGTCGGTAGCCAGCAGGCACCAGCTGATCACGGCCTATGGAACTGTCAAAAACTTTGCCACTCACGACCTTGCAAGTGAGGGGTTGCGTGAGATAGATGCATACATGTTAGCTGGTTATGTCGTGGTGATGTCCAGGCTCGCATTTTGCACAGGACTCAGGTGCAGGCATCATGCCTCGCCAGTGGTTCCTCCTCCTCCCCCTGTTGCTCCTACTCTTCCTCCTGCTCCTCCCGTTGGTAACGAAATGCTGAAATTGCTGCTCAAGGTCATTCCCGCTCTAACTTTCTTAATTGCCTTATCTCTGCTCGATCCAACCGCTTACGGTGGTGAAAAGACGTATTTGGTTTTGGGCGTTATCGCTTCTGGTAACGGCAGTAACGGTGTCGCTCTGCTCAAGTCGCAGGCCTCAGGTGCCACCTTTGCTGTAAAGGTAGGACATAAAATCGAGCCTGGGGTTGAGGTTGCCGGTATCGCACGAGAATATGTGACATTCAGCGTGCGTGGGCGTCTTGAACGGATCCGCGTGGGTGAGGAATCAGGAGCAGATGCGATACCAGTGCCAGTGGTCAACGTGGATCAAATCTCCGAAGGAATCGAGACCAAGGGTGACAAGGTGCGCATCAGCTCGAGTTTACGTGACACTTTAACCGGTCAACAACTCAGCCGCGTGTTGGTGCAAGCTGCGGCTCTACCGTACTACGAGGACGGTCAGTTGAGCGGATTCAAACTCATGGCGATTGATGCCGGAAGCATCTACGACAAGGTTGGATTTAAAGACGGCGATATCGTCACCAGTGTGAACGGACAGCGCCTTAGCGACGTTGGTCGCACTATCCAACTACTCCATAGCCTCAAGGGTGCAAACATGGCTCAGGTCACCTATAAACGCGGTGGTGCCGATCGTTCGCTGACCCTTGAGGTTCAGTGAGTTAACCAACGGCTGCAAGTTTAGTCGATGTTTCGGTCTCGTCGCGTAACTTCCGGCGTAAGATTTTACCCACGTTAGTTTTTGGTAGTTCGTCGCGAAACTCAAATTGGTTCGGGCGCTTGTAGCCTGTAAGTTGCGCGTGACAGTGGGCTTTCAGCTCCTCTTTGGTCAGGCTCTTATCCTTGGCAACGACAAAGGCTTTGACGGCTTCGCCCGACGAGGGGTCAGGAACGCCGACTACTGCGGCCTCGAGCACCTTGGGGTGTGACATCAGGACTTCTTCAATCTCGTTCGGGTACACGTTAAATCCGGACACCAAGATCATGTCTTTTTTACGGTCGACTATGTAAAAGTACCCAGTGCCGTCGCGTTTAGCGATGTCACCAGTCCAGAGCCACCCATTGCGAATCACTTTAGCGGTCTCATCCGGACGCTGCCAATACCCAGCCATCACCTGTGGCCCACGGACTACAAGCTCACCAACCTCGCCAAGAGCTACCTCTTGGCCGTCTTCGTTCATGATCTTGGCTTCAGTACCAGGCAGGGTGAAGCCGACGGAGCCGTATTTAATGAGGTTCTTGTCGAGGGGATTCACGTGCGTTACGGGTGAGGCCTCAGTGAGTCCGAACCCTTCAACAATGGGCTGACCAGTCAGAGCAGTCCACTTCTTGTTTACAACTTCTTGCACTGCCATACCGCCACCAAGGGCGACTTTAAGAGTTCTCGGTGGGTTTTCGCAGAATTCTTTGTCATTAAGTAGCGCATTAAATAGGGTGTTGACCCCTGTCATCACCGTAATCGGATATTTCCGCATCACTTTGATGAGGTTTTTGATCGGTACCGGCTTTGGTACCAAAATCATGCGATTGCCCATGGCAATGAAGGCGAGGAAGTTAACCGAGAGAGCAAAAATATGATAAAGCGGCAGTGCCGTGAGCACCAGTTCACCACCGTCAGTGATTTGAGCTCGGGCCAGAGTCTGAATCTGTATCATGTTGGCAAGGATGTTCCGATGCAGGAGCATAGCGCCCTTCGAGACACCGGTCGTGCCACCGGTGTACTGAAGAACAGCGATATCGTCCGACTCGATTTCTGGCCTTGTATAGTTCTTTTTAGCACCGGCAGCCAGTGCCGCCTTAAACGATATGGTCTGAATCTTTAATTTAGGCACCTGACCTTTGAGCTTTAGCACAGCTCCTATCAGGCCGGCCTTCCAGCCAGGAAGTTGGTCGCCAATCGACGTCACAATGACGTGCTTGATATCCGTCTCATGTAAAATCTCCTCTAGTCCCTTGGATACGAGATCGAGGATGATGATAGCTTTAGCACCGCTATCCTTGAATTGATGACGCATTTCACGAGGCGTATATAGGGGATTGGTGTTGACGCAGATAACGCCGATTTTTTGCGCGGCGTAAAAGGCTATCGGGAACTGCATGACATTGGGCAGCATGATCGCGAGCCGATCTCCCTTTTTGAGTCCCAGGTCATTTTGCAAATAAGAGGCTAACTGACTTGCCAAACGGTCAAATTGGCGGAAAGTCAGATCGGTGCCGAGGCAGGTTAACGCGACCGATTCGCTGTATTTGTTGCAGGCCTGCTCTAGCATGTCGGTAAGATTGCGCCACTGCGAGAAGTCTACATTGGTTGAAACAGCCTGACTGGGTGACTTGCCAAATCCTAAGTTCATGCTAACTCCTTAACCTCCGGGGGCAATGTTACGGGGATCATTTCATCCTGGTGCAGCTAGCCTTAAGTTGATTACACTGCTCCAACTTTGGAGGGCTAAACCTTTGGAAGCAACACCAAATTTAGAACTGGACGCTACACATCTACTTCTTCGGCAGATCCAAGAAAAACTTCAGTCCTGTCAGGAAACGGTAGCGACCGCCGAGAGCTGCACCGGTGGTTTGGTGGCGACCTTGTTAACTGAGTTGTCTGGTAGTTCAGCATCTTATGTCGGGGGTGTCAGCGCCTATGCAAATTCTGTTAAAATGGAAATTCTTGGAGTGAGTCCCGAGGATTTGAGCCGATTTGGGGCAGTCAGTGATACGGTTGCCAAGTCCATGGCAGCAGGGGTTCGCGATCGCTTGGGAGCAACCTACGCGATTGCGCTTACGGGCATCGCCGGGCCCTCCGGAGGCACTGTGGATAAGCCAGTTGGTACCGTATATTGTGGCATAGCGTCCCCAGGAGGAGAAGAGTCGGTCCGACTGAATCTCACTGGCGATCGGGCTACGGTTAGGCGGGCGGCAGCATTCGCAGCGTTGCGGCTGCTAGGACAGAAACTTGGCATCGAAAACTCCTAGACGACACGATCATCGCTCGCGCAATATGGCCCATGTCACCGAGCTTGGAGGTTCCCGTGCTGAATAAAATTCTCATCATGCTAGCAATGGCTGTAAGCTGGTCGCACACCGCTAGCGCCAAATATTTGACGGTCGACGAGTTGCGGGATCTGCAGGCCAAAATGAAGTCGTCAGACGCACTGACTGTCGATTTTGTGCAGACCAAATTCTCCGGGCTGCGTGGAAAGAGCACTAAGCGGGAAGGCAAAGCGATCTTTGTCAAACCCAACCTCTTTAAGTGGATGCTTCAGACTCCGACTAAAGAGTTCAAGATCTATGACGGCAAATCGTTCTACGATTTTAGCCCGGATACCAATACCGCGCGTCGCTACGCACCCAACGGGGCTCAGTCGCAGGAGTTGCGTCAGGTCATAGATCTTGTCCTTAATTTCGACACTCTGCTCAAACGCTACGACCTAGTTGCGGCAGAGGAGAGTGGTGACCTCATCAAGATCCAGCTACGCCCCAAAACGCCAGGCGATATTGCCAGCATTGAGTTGCACCTGGCAAAGAGGGAGGAGTTCATCTCGTTCCTCAAGATGGACCTTACCAACAAGAACTCACTGACGCATGAGTTCAAAAATCCAAGCAGGACTGCCGTTGGCGAGACGACTTTTGTTCTGCCCACCAGTGTCAAAATAACCGATAGCATCTAGAAAAAAACGTCACTTTGTCGATAGTTCCGTCACTGGTGCGCCAAGATGGCGAATCTGCGACGGTATTTTTATGTAAAGCCGCTGCACAATTGTGCCGATGAGGTTAGCGGATGTGGTCATTGTGACTACCTCCCTGGAATCTCATCATGGATTACAGTCATTTAGGAGCGGCCTATGACTGACAAGGTACGGTGGAGTGAATTTGACAAGCTGCATGTGATCCGTAGACTACGGGAGCTTGTCGGCAAGTGGTGGAAGATTCAGATCAATTTTACTGACACCAAGGGCTTACTGCGCGGGGTCCCTGAGGGTAAGTTTTTTAACCCCTTGAACCAAATCTGCAAGGCGGTGACGAACGACACCAAGGGCTTCGAGGCCTGTCGAGGCACGGCGCGTCAGACGACTGTGGAGACCACGCGTAGTAAAGACGCGCGTCTCTCTCGCTGCCATGCGGGGTTTTCGACAATTACCGTGCCGATTCGTGTCGAAGGCAAGTACATGGGTTGTGTCTTTGGTGACGGTTTTTTAGTCGCCGATAGTGTTGACGAGCAAAAGACGCGGCTTAAATCTTATTTAGAACGCTCGTTCCCAGGCCGTGAACGCGAGCTGATTTCCCACATCGATGCTTTGCCAGTACTTTCAGAAAAAGACATTGCCTACTTGACCGAGCTCATTGAAATGGTGGTCGAAGAGATCATTGTCTCGCAAAAACGCGTATCGGACGAAATGGAAAAAGTTGGCGAGCTGAGTAAAGAGCTCGGTACGCGGTATGGTTTCGACCGCATGATAGGTAAGTCCTCGCCGATGCAGGATCTCTACCGCCTGCTCGACCGGGTCTGCGATTCGGACGCAACAGTCCTTATCAACGGTGAGAACGGTACAGGTAAGGAGCTCATAGCTAAGGCTTTGCATTACAACTCGCGCCGGAAAGATAAGAAATTTGTGGTAGTCAACTGCGGTGCCTTTAACGAAAACCTGCTCGAGAGCGAGCTTTTTGGTCATATGAAGGGTGCCTTCACCGGCGCCATTAAAGACAAGAAGGGCCTGTTTGAAGAGGCCGACGGTGGCACGTTGTTCCTCGACGAAATCGGCGAAACCTCCATGTCAATGCAGGTTAAAATGTTGCGCGTCCTCCAGGAGGGCACCTTTACGCCGGTTGGCGCGACTATGACTAAACGCGTCAATGTGCGCATCTTGGCCGCTACCAACCGTGAATTACAAAAGATGGTCAAGGAGGGCTTCTTCCGCGAAGACCTTTATTACCGCCTAAAAGTCATCAATTTAACAGTGCCGCCGCTGCGTGAACGTAAAGAAGACATCCCACTCTTAGCGGAGCACTTTCTGAAGAAGTTCAACAAAGAGCGTGGCCAGAACAAGGTCATCAGTAGCTCCACCCTAGAGCGTCTGATCAACCACGATTGGCCAGGCAACGTCCGTGAACTTGAGAACGAAGTTGAGCGCCTTTGCGTGCTATCTGCCAACGAAGGCGAGATTCAGCCAGATGTGCTCAGCCAACACATCTACGATAACGCTAAGAACAAGTATCCAGGTTACCGCGTAGCCGGACGTCTGAAAGATGCCCTCGAAGAGCTCGAGAAAGAGATGATTCGAGAGGGTCTGGAGCGTACACGCTGGAACAAGTCCAAGCTGGCCAAGGAGCTTGGGATTAGTCGCGCGGGTCTCATCATGAAAGTTGAGAAGTACGGGCTCGATAAAAGGACCGTGTGAAGCGAGCTTAGTGAGCGACGGTGGTGGCTGGCGCCGCCGTCGATGTCTCATCGATGCTAGGCTTAAGCATAAAATCTTCGCAGGTCTCAGGAAGTCCCCAGATAATTTTGGGCCGCCCTTCAGTCGGTATCTCCATCCGGCACACAAGGCGTGGTGTGGAGAGGGTCATGCTGTTTACTTCTCTCACGAAAGTAAGTTTCGAAGGATCCTTAATGGTCTGCGAGATTTGGGTCTCCAGCAGCAAAGTACCTGCGAAGTCGACCGAGTAAGTGTTGGAAGTGAATTCGCCGCCTCCATACTCGCCCAAGGTGGTGCTATGGATCAGCTTGGCCTTGGCATCGGGCACCGGGGCATCCAGGCGACTGATCTCGGGTGCGAACTGATAGGTTTTAGACTGGTCGTCAAAGAGCCACACTAAATATTTTTTTTGCCCAGCTTTATAGGGCCACACCTGCGTGAGTCGTAGGTCACCAAAACTATCGAAGTTGTAGTCAATGTACTCCAAGATCTTGTCGCGAATGCCGTTGCTTGGCCCCACTAATTCACGCCAAATGAGCTTTACGCGGTTTGGTGGGAAGGTGATCGTCTGGACTTTCTTGTCTGAACCGGCCTCCATAATTTCAATGGAGTTTAGACTGGAGTCAGGGTCGTTCCACTTTAACAAGAAAGTGTGCGAGCTCTGCGTACCACCGGGCTGGTTGAACCTATATTTCAGCTCGTAGTCCTTACTCTCACCGCCTAGAGCAGTTGCTTTGAGCATGACTAAGGGCAGCCAAATTGTCTTTAGTAAACCCATAGGAAACATCGCCGCGCGCGCTGTCAGTGTCCGGTTTTCTTTATCTTCTCGAGCTCATTGCTAAGTGCGTGCTCAGCCTGAGAGTTGAAGTGTTCGATAGCTTGGCCGAGCTCGATCGCAGCTTCAAAGTCATCACCGGTGATTAGGCCCTTTTCGTCGAGTAATTGCTTGAGGCCCTTAACGGTGGCGAGAAACTGTCCATGGCTTTCGTGCGTCTTTGCCATGGTTCCTTTGAGATTGAAAAGCTCGGTGCCGAGTTCCATGACAGCGCGTTCAAGCATTTCAAGTTTTACTAGGAGTTTGTCTGCCATCTGATGCCTCTAGCCGAGTGGGTGGCTGGTGTTACCAGATACTTGTTCGGCCACGGGGCAAATTTATTTAGTGAAGGGAGATGACGCGGTCTGAGTGAGCTAGGTCCCACCCCTAACATCGCTTCACTTTTTAGCCATTATTCGTGATTCACGGGGAGGCAACGATGTTCAGGGCTGGGGGTTCAGGTTCCCTACCGTAGACATCCAGGCGCCGATTTTTGAGTGCCGGCAGCCGCCCCCTCACCTCAGCAAGCACAGCAGGCGTGATGTTGGCGTAGCCAATACCGGGAAACTCACCGGTGTTTGCCATGACGGCACCCCATGGGTCAATTATGAGAGAGTGGCCGTAAGATTCCTTGCCGGGACCATGAGTCCCAGTCTGGTTTGCCGCAAATACGTAGGCTAAGTTCTCCACGGCCCTGGCGCGCAGTAGGAGTTCCCAATGGGCTCGCCCGGTAGCCAGGGTGAAAGCGGCGGGAACAGCGATGACGTCAAGTGCCCGCGACTCACCCATAGAGTAGTAGAGCTGCGGAAAGCGCAGATCGTAACAGATGGACAGGCCGACTCTAAGGCCGTCGATTTCTACGGCTACGGGTTGGTCCCCAGCGATGTAGCCATCGCTTTCGCAGTAACGGGGTAGGCCGTCATCGCCGTTGAGATTAAAGAGGTGAAGCTTGCGGTATTTAGCCAAGAGTTTGCCGTCTCGTCCAAATACGTAGGACGTGTTGTAGACGCGTTTTTGCCCTTCGGCGTTGTGGAGGCGGAACTTCGGGAGACTATCCCGGTCTGGTCGCTCCCCGACGGATCCGGCAAAGAGCACTATCTTGAGTTCCGCAGCAAGACCGGCGAGCGTTTGATAAAGTGGCCCACCCTCAAGCTCAGCCATTTGATAAACCTGGTCGTAAGTACCGAGGTAAGGGAACATCTCGGGCAGCTGAACCCAGTCGGCTCCCTGGCTGGCAGCCTGCCTCACCATAGTTGCTGCTGTGTCGATATTGCGCTGTTTATCTGCCGTCGTATTCATGGCAATAACGGCTGCTTTGATCGACTTAGGGGCGCTTGGCATGGCGTTTGACTCCCAACGAGCTGTTGCGCCCCAGAGCAAACTCGCGCTTAGAGGGTTGGCAACACGATGTGACTGTCCACTCCTAATAGGATAGTAATTAGTGCCACTCTGGTCCACATACCGTTACGCTCCTGGCGCCAATACTTAGCACGATGATCGTGATCGATAGCAGGATCAAGCTCATCGCGGCGTGGTAGTGGGTGCATAATGACGCAGTCCGATTTTAGTGATGGCAGGTGCCCTTTTTTCAAACAGTAAGTCGAGTAGTCGACGCGCTTTGATTCGCCGCCCTGGTCGTATTCATCCTGAACCCTGGTCATGTAAATAGCGTCGGCTGCAGCGATCGCTGCCTGAAAGTCGGTCGTTTCCTCGACACTAATGTCCTTGGTGCGCAGAAAACCACGCAGGTCATCGGCAATCCTAAACTCTGGTGGCGAGCAAAAGATCAGCCTGGTCCCGGGGTAGTTGGTCAGCAGGCGGCTGAGTGACCTTATGGTGCGGCCGCGTCTCAGGTCACCGACCATACAGACCGTCTTGCCTTCAATACCGGCGGCCGACTTAAAACTGCGCTGCAGCGTATAGATGTCGAGCAGGGCTTGGGTCGGATGCTCGTCGGGCCCACTGCCGGCATTGATGATGGGAACTGGTCTGGGCGTGGCATCGAGTAGTCCAGAAATGCGGTCAGACAGGCCGGCTACGGGTGAACGCATAACGATCAGGTCCACGTAGCTCGCGAACGTGCGTAGCGAGTCTTCAATGGACTCACCTTTACGCTCTGAGCTGGTGGCGGTATCGCGAATTTCTGACGGCTTGATGCCAAGTATGTGACAGGCCGCCTGAAAGCTCATGAAAGTCCGCGTCGAGGGCTGCGTAAAGTACAGCATCGCCCGCCGGTGTGGCAGCAGGCTCTGCAGGTACATGAGTCCGTCCTTGGTCTTATCAAACTTACGAATCTGATTGATCAACTCATACATGTAGTCGAGAAAGGCGCGGTTGAACTGACTAGCACTGAGGATATGTTTAGGCCTGTCAAATCCTAGACTATTCTTCATGGGGCCGATCTCCAATAAGGTCAGAATTTAGTTCAATGAAATACGACAGCAGGCTCGCCCTTGGCAGCTTGAACCTCGCCGATCACCGTTACGGGCAAGTTTAACTGGTCGCACGCCTTAGTGATCTCGTTAACGCTATCTTTACTGACGGAGGCAATCATGCCGCAGCCAAGATTAAAGACATTCTCGAGATCACGCGTGTTACTACCGTGGTTCTCGATAAATTCCCTCATCCAAGACGGGATGGGCAAGGCTGCAAAATTGATGTGGCAGGCCGTATCCTCTGGCATCACGCGCGGGAGATTGCCAGATATACCGCCACCGGTGATGTTGGCGACGGCGTGCAGTTTGGTCGTGCCAAACCGTTCAACGAGCTGAGGTAGCTCGTGATAAATGCGGGTGGGCAGCATTAGTTTGGCCAGTACGTCTTGACTGGGTTGCTTCTCCTTGACCCAGCGACGGACCAGCGAGTAGCCATTGCTGTGAAACCCGCTACTGGGGAGGGCGAGGAGCACATCACCTACCTTGACGTTGTGAGCTCCCAGCATGTTGGCGCCGTCGACGACACCGACGACAAAACCCGCTAAATCAAAATGACGTTTCTCGTAAAGGCCAGGCATTTCAGCTGTCTCACCGCCAAGTAAGATTGCCTCACTCTGCTTACAGCCAAGCTTGATACCGGTGAGTACATCTTTGAACTGGCTCTCATCAAGCGTACCGGTGGCATAGTAGTCGAGAAAGAATAGGGGCCGCCCACCGACGGTATAAAGGTCGTTGACGCACATGGCTACAAGGTCGACGCCAAGGCCAGCCAGCTGATCTGATTCTATGCCCAGCAAGACTTTCGTGCCGACGCCATCCGTGCTCGTTACGAGCAAGGGATCTTTGAGCCCAGCAAAATTGGGGCGAAAAAGAGCGGCAAAGCCACCAATACCTGAGACGATGCTGCCGTGCTTGGTCTTACCACTCTCGTCACCGGCGCTTTGCAGCCACGAGACCAAACGGTCGCCCTTATCAACATCAACGCCAGCTTGTTTATAGAGATCTGGTTTGTTCGCTTGGTGAGTCAAGGCTACCTCCCGCCTAACGGCGTCTAGGGAGGAAGCCGACGTCGCCAGAGTTTAGGCGATGAGGGTCGCAAGAGCGGTTCGTGGATCCGCATGTGTCACGAGGGCTTCCCCGATTAGGAACACGTTATACCCGAGCGCCTGCATCCTCTCAATATCAGCCCGAGTTTTAATGCCAGATTCGCAAACAAAGGCGGCATCAGGCCGTTTGGCGGACGCGTCCCTTAGGAGGTCAGCCCCACCCTTGAGGTTGGTGCTAAAGGTCTTTAAGTCTCTGTTATTAATACCAAATATCTTGCCATCCGTAGACAGTGCGGCCGCTATCTCGGCCGCCGTGTGACTCTCGATGAGTGGCTCCATGCCGAGGCTACGACCGATAGCGATGAACTGATTTAGCTGATCAGGAGACAGCGGACCGGAAAGAAGGAGAAATGTATCGGCACCGTGAGCCCGTGCCTCGTAGATTTGGTATTCCGAGACGATAAAGTCCTTGCGTAATAGCGGCAGCGTGACGGCTGCGCGGACGGTCTGCAGGTGGTTCAGGTGACCGCCGAAATACTTTTCGTCCGTCAGTACGGAAATCGCTGCGGCGCCCCCTGCCGCATACTCTCTGGCAAGGGCTACGGGATCGTAATCTACGCGCATGATGCCCCGACTGGGGGACTGACGCTTGCATTCGGCGATGATACGCGGCTTGGTGTGACCCCTTATGGCATCCAAGAAGGAGAGAGCTGGCTTGGCTTTTTCCGCGCGTTCTTTGACCTCCGCCAGCGGCAAATTCACCGCTGCGGCTGCCACCTCGCGATGTTTGTCGGCAATGATTGCGGCGAGGATATCGACTTTGCTCATGAGTGCTCAATGCCTCCTGCTAATGCCAGAGCCAACAAATTTTAAAGCGCTAGCGTATGTGCGGCAGCTAGCCATGATTTGAAAAAAGCCTCGGAGGCGCCGCTTGCTAGCTTTTCCCTGGCGGTAGACACTCCGGCCGGTAGGTCACTAGACTTTCCAGCAAGCCAAATGACGGCACCGGCATTCAGGGCCACGGCATCAGCAAGGCCGGGAGCTTTACCTGCGAGGAGAGCGTTAAGGCGCTCAAGGTTAAAGTTGGCATCACCACCTGCGAGATCCTCGGATGTGCCTCTGATCGCCAAATTTTTCGGGTCGATAACTAGCTGTTGAAGTTTTTGCCCTTCGACTACATACGCGTCGGTAAGTGCCGTAGGACTCAGCTCATCAAGCCCGTCGCGCGCATGAACGACTAAGGCGCGCTCGATGCCAAGCAAGCGCACGGCTTCGGCCATGGGCTTAAGGTACTTGATAGCACCGACGCCGATGAGTTGGCACTCTGGTCTGATGGGATTAGCGAGTGGACCGAGGAGATTGAAAATGGTGCGCACCCGTAGCTGTTTTCTCACCGGTGCGAGACGCGCCAGGAGCGGATGGAAGTTTGGTGCAAAAAAGAAAGTGAAGCCAGTTTGCGCGAGGAGCTGTCCTGCTGCTGCGGTCCCTAGATGCGGAGGAAAACCAGCGGCGAAGAGAAGATCTGCCGACCCACACTTACTGCTGACGCTCCGGTTGCCGTGCTTGGCGACTTTGACTCCAGCCGACGATGCAACGATGGCGGCTGCGGTGGAGAGGTTGAAGCTGTTGCTGCCGTCTCCGCCGGTGCCGCAGTTGTCGATCAGTGGTCGTTCCGAAGACGGTAAGTCCAGCTTAACAGCATGCTGGCGCATCACCTGCGCACCAGCATAGAGCTCGCCTGCGTCCTCGCCGATGAGGCGCCAGGCGGCTAAAATTGCCGCCACCTCGACCTCGCTTAGGGTCCCTTCGAGCATCCCGGCAAACATTGCCTGGTTCTCATCTACAGTGAGACGTGACCCATTGAGTAAACGCTCGAGCGGTAGCTGCATGGATTTCCTCGCGGTGCTGATCGTGCCATAATTCTCTCATAAGATTTAGTTGTCCGTGTGTCTATTGCGAGGGCTAGCCGATGCGTTCGATCCTCACTGCATTATGTCTCTGGCTTTCGAGTGCCGTCCAAGCCTTAGCTGGCCCACTCAGTCCCACTTGGGCTGAGCTCAATGCCGAGGCTAAACCGCGCATCTATACCGTGGAGCGTTTTATCACGACTGAGGTGGATCCTGCTCTTGTCGTGATCGGTGCCGGTAAGGACAGTGGTATCGTTATTGGCACGCAGTTTAGGACCTACCGCCTCTCGGTGACGGCACATCCGATATGGGTGGAGACGGGACATCTGCGCGTGGTTGAAGTGCAAGAGGGAGCCATTATTGCGGAGGTTGACGGTAAGGGCTCGGCATTGGCCAAGGCGCTGTTCCCTAAGTTTCCGAGCATGATGGTTGGTGACCTTGCCGTCATTCAAAGCTTCAACTTCACGCGGCGCCAGCAGATGACACCGGCCCTGACGATCCCCTACACCGAGCTATTTACCGATCCCAAAGCCAACCCCACCTCGTTTGAGCTGACGGCCGAGGGCCTCAAGCAGCTCAAAGAGGCCGCCAAGGCCTTTTCGGCAGCGCGTCTATCGTTACTGATGGTCGAGGGTCATACTGACCATGATGGTCCGTCCAACATCAGCCAGATCGAGTCTTATCAGCGCGCCATGGCGGTGCGTCAAATACTACTCCATGAGCTTGGATTTGATGAAAAACGCGTGGTCGCCGTCGGCTATGGTGATGGTGAGCCGCTTGATCCGACCTTTGCTCCGGGACATGTTGAGGCCAATCGGCGCATTGTGCTAAAGGTCGTTCCGCTACCACATTAACGGCACTTTAGCCGTGTGGTCCGGAGCGGTATGCCAGAGTTACCAGAAGTCGAGTCGTTAACACGTGCCATCAGGGTGGTCCTCGAGGGGAGCCGCCTTGAGTCAGCGCAGTTCCTGCGTCCCGACTTGCGGACCCCGATCCCTATCGAGGTGTTCCGCTCTCTACTAGAGGGCGAAGTGATCGAGGCTGTGACCCGCCGGTCTAAATACATGCTTATCAAGTCGCGCAACGGCTACGGCGTCTTTCATCTTGGCATGACTGGCAAGATCCTCGAGCAGGACTCCCCTGTGCCGCGATTGCCGCATACTCATGCGGTGTTTGCGGTGAGAAAACCACGTGGCAAGGTCACCTACCTCCATTTTGTAGATCCCAGGCGCTTTGGACGTATCGAGGCCATGCCACTGGATCAACTAAGTAAACACGAATTATTTGTGAATTTGGGCCCCGAGCCACTTGAGTGCGAGGACCTAGGCGATCATCTCTACAGACTCAGTCGCGGTCGCAAAGCTCCCATTAAAAACTTTATTATGGATGCCCACACGGTAGTGGGTGTCGGCAATATCTATGCTAGTGAAGCGCTTTTTAGGGCTGGTATTAACCCTAGACGCAAAGCTGGATTAGTTAGCTATGAAAAGTATAAAATACTTTCCCTTTCTATTAAAGAAACTTTAAGCGATGCGATCGCAGCTGGCGGCACCACTTTTCGCGACTTCAAGACTCCAGACGGAAATCCTGGATATTTTGTCGTTGCCTTGAATGTGTACGACCGGGTTGGTCAAGCCTGCAAAAAGTGCGCGTCAACTATCCGCCAGATCAAGCAAGGCGGGCGTTCCACGTTTTTTTGCCCGGTTTGCCAAAAATAAACTTCTTTAAAATTAGTGAGCGGCTTCGACGTCTTCGCGCGAAGTCATAAAATATTTTTTTATTTTAAAACTAATGTAACCATTTTAATTGTCGATGGAGGTCGTGATGGTAGTCGGTTAGTTGTTCATAAGGAGCATTAGTTATGGGTCTTAGGATTAGAACAAACGTCGCGTCACTCAATGCCCAGCGCACTCTGAGTCAGTCCACCGGTGCTCTCGAAGACAACATTACAAAGTTGTCTAGCGGGTACCGGATCAACAAAGCTGCCGATGATGCAGCAGGGTTGGCAATTTCAGAGGGCATGAAAGCCAGTATCCGCAGCCTTGACCAGGCCAAGCGCAACGCTAACGACGGCGTGTCGCTCGTGCAGGTGGCTGAGGGTAGCTTCAACGAGGTGTCGAACATCCTCGTGCGCTTGAGAGAACTAGCAACCCAGGCTGCATCGGATACGATCGGCAACAAGGAGCGCTCGTTCGCCAACCGCGAATACGTGCAGCTCGTCAACGAGGTTCAAAGGATCAGCAACACCTCGCAATTCAATGGTTGGCCTCTGCTCGGTGGTCAAGAGGCCTTGCCTGATGAGAATATGTTTACGATACATGTCGGAATGGGCACCGGCGAAAAAGAAAACACAGACACCCTGCGTATCGGCGTTGAAAACTTGAAGGTCGACGTCAATGTCCTCGGTCTCGGAACCGATGCCGAAGTCGGCCCAGTAAACCCAGATGATCCGTTCGATCGTGCCACCGCCGCTAGCAAGCTCGAGACCATCGACAATGCGCTGCAGAAGGTTGCCTCCAACCGCTCGTTCCTAGGTGCGCAGCAAAGCCGCCTAAACTCGACGATCAACAACCTCGGCGTCCAGATTGAGAACCTCAAGTCTGCCAACAGCCGCATCCGTGACGTCGACTTCGCTTCTGAAACCGCGTCGCTCACCCAGAACCGCATCCTCCAGCAGGCTGGTATGTCGGTCCTTGCGCAAGCGAACTCAGGGCCAGAAATCGCTCTGGCACTGCTGCGGAGCTAAGAGGCTTATCGAGGCTTGGTGGGACCAAAGTAATACTTGGCTTAGTTGTGCCTGGTTTACTTTTGCGACCACCCTGGCCTCTTGGGCATCAGCTAAAGATTAGTTTTTTATCCAGTGTTTATGATGATTTGCGTCGTTTTTTGCGGTTAGCCCTACGCTTGGCACCGGCCTTGCACTTAGTCAGTTAGGCTGAGTCACCAGTGTCTGGCGTAGGAGGACCGTAAGAATGATGAGCGTAATGAAAACTGACTATCAGGAAGCGAATTTGGCCCAAGTGACGTTCCAATTCGGAATGACGCTTGCAGATGTTGAGCGAGCCGTTATTATGGAGACACTGAAGCGACACAATTTCAATCGTACGCGCGCCGCCAGGGTGCTGGGGATTGGTATTCGCACGCTTCAGCGTAAGCTGAAACAGTACGGCGCACAGCCGTTTTCCATAGATCAGACGGACGCCTAGTAGGGGGGTCCCCGCCCAGCGGGGACCCTGGCCTTGCTCTATTTATATCCACAAGTTATCCACAAGTGGATAAAATTGCGAAAGCCACAACTAGCGGTTGACTTGGGGCGGCGACAAACATATAAAACGCCCTCCAATAGGTCTGTAGCTCAGGTGGTTAGAGCGCTACCCTGATAAGGTAGAGGTCCCCGGTTCGAGTCCGGGCAGGCCTACCAAGTTTTCCTTCTCTCAAGATTCAAAACATCACATTACCAGCAATAATCATTGAACTATTAACGGAATTTAACATTTCCGCTAAAGTTTGCACGCCTATCTGCCGATAACGAATGTACAGGTTCGGAAAATAGAGAAACGCGAACTCAAGGGGTAAGCAATGAGGACTCCGCTTTCTCTATCTTATGGGCTGATCTTTAGCCTGTTGGTCACCAGCTGCGGAGGCAGTCTAGGCGACTACGCGAAATTAACCCGTCGCGGGGCCGGTGCTAGCTCCGGATCTGGGGGCACCACCTACGGCGCAACGAGTATCGATGCGAAGCAGCAGGCCTCGGAAAAGCTAAGGTTAATCGATGAGGGTAAAAAGTCGTTTGAGCGCATCATAAAGCTCAAGACCCAGCTTGAAGACCTCCAACAAAAAGTCGAACAGCCTGACGACAGTTTGAAGAAGCCTGAAGAACTAGTGAACTCGCTGTCCCTTATCGTAGGGGATATAGAAAAAGACGCGGCCTCACTCAAGGACGTCGGCGAGGCTTTCAAAGCTGTCGCGGCAGGCAAAGCACCAGGGGAGCCGGTTGGACTAGGCCTCACCGATGCCGCCCCGAGTACGGAACCAGTGACCGCACAAAGTTTATTGCGGCGCGTGTCACGCCTCACCACGGCATCTGATGCCTATTTTTTGCAGGGTAAAGAGGACTGCAAAGATGATCCCACCCCGTACATGGACCGGTTCAGTGCCGCATCATTTTATCAGACGAATTTCGAACACTGCCGCGCAGTGAATCGCATGTCTCCTGAGCAATTAGCCGCTTCGGGAAGTCTAGGCCTACGTGACCTCAGCGTGTTGGAAATCATCGCGATCGTCATAAGAAGTTTGATTACGCTCCTGATGAGGATCGCGACGGCAGAATTTCTTGGTTTTCTTTTCGGCGAGGATGGTTCGCTGCTGGTACTGAACCCCCTACTCGGTCAAGTCATGCACCACAATAAGACCAAGGCGATCTTCTGGGGTACGAGTTGGAAAGAGGACACCAGCGACGTCATCCCTGGCATCGACCACTTTCTGAGAGCGTGGGGCGATTCTGGTCCGGCGGCTTTACTCGGTGAATATTACGATATTCACGGTCCGATCACGGCAAAATCGGAATATCTTGGTTATGAAATCGACGATACGCCAACTCCTCGTCCAGATTGGGGCCCGATTCTCTTCACCATCATGGGTGAGGTCTGCAAATTGACGAAGAACAATCCAGACCCGGAAGTGATCTACATGGTCTACACGGATGCAGGTTTGGGTGACTTCAAATTTCCCGCTATGCATTATCCCGGTCTCTGCGGTCGCAAGCCGTTTCAAGTTACCTGGATGCCAAAAGTGGACGTGTCAGGGGTGAGGGCGGATAAAGACGCGGCGGGCCACTCAAGCTTGTTAAGCAGTCTCGCCATGGCTAGTGCGCATGAACTTTGGGAAACGATGGCGAATCCTATGGGTGACGGCTGGTATACGCTGAAGGATTATGGTGAAGTTGGCGACAGATGTTACACCACGTTTGCACCTACGCCAGGCCAGTTATCGACGCTATCCGATGGTTCGAAGTGGCGCCTGCACACAGTATGGTCCAACGCTGCCTTTAAAGCTAAAAGGGGCGTTGGTGAGAAGAAGGGCTGTATCTACGCCAAGTGATGCGGTTGTGCGGTTTGATGCTGCAGTTGCCAGTGTCCACGGTGGCCACCAAACGGCCGAAAAAACGGTCAAGCGGTTGATTTCTTTCAGCGCTAAATTGACATAGTTTAATTTTCGAAGTGCACGAAACATCTTATTTTACGGTGTTTCGTGCATGTTTTTTCGTGCTGCTAAAACTGGCACGTGCCGTGCAATGCGCGTCCCGATTGTTTTTGAGTCACGAGAATCAATGGGGACAAGGAGTGAATCTAGTTATGAATCTAGTTATGAAACGAGCTTTGGATTGGAAAACATGTGTGTCGTTTAGCGTCGCTGCGAGCATGTTGTTGATGACGGCGTGTCGCGGTGGC
>VGTI01000044.1 GCA_016874735.1 Deltaproteobacteria bacterium | reverse complement strand
CTTGGCGAGAAAGAAAGAATGCCGCTGCTCGCCGTAGAGATAGACGTCGGTGAATCCAGCCTCCTGCAGCGTGTCGCGTAGCAGCGTCAGAGTGGCCTCGTCATCGCTATCGCCCGCGACTTCATATCCAATCTCGACCGGTGACAAAATGGAGACGGTGCCAGACGGCGTGAGATGGCGCCTTAACGCCTCAAAAAACTCTACGGAATAAAGGCGCGACGTCTCGAAGTTGTAGGGAAAGAGCACGTCGACAAAGATGCGGTCGTAACGGTCTTGCGCGCGTCGGAGCATTTGAAACGCGTCAGCACTCATCACCTCGACCTGCGGATGATCGAGGCTACTATGATTGAGGCGGCGTAAATCTTCATGCTCCGCAGCAAGCTGCAGGATCAGTGGATCGATGTCGACCAGAGTGATCTTTAGGTTGGGATTTTGATAGCGTAGTAGCTCGCGGGCGAGCAGGCCGTCACCACCGCCAATGATCAGCACGTTGGTCCCGGGTGCACCGGCCACCGTCGCTGGTAAGTGTGCTAGCGCTTGGTGATAGTCGGCCTCGTATGCCGATGATGCTTGAAAGTGACCATCGAGAAACAGCGTCCAGCCCGCCGGCCGATCCGCTAAGGGTATCCTCGGTGGTTCATTCCTGACGATATCGACGGTTTGATAGAGGCCCCGATGACGCTCAATCGCGGGGTAGGTCGCAGCGCGGCGAAACCACGCAGTCAATGGCAGCGGATATTCGTAGGTCAGCGAACCGTCCTCTGCCATCTGCAGCTTATAGCTATTGTAGTAAAAATTCTTTATCTGCACCTGTACCAGATCTGAACTCCAGGTGAATACGGCGACGGCAACGATGACGACGGCGGCAGCGGCTGTGTAGCGACGTGGTATCGAAGATGTCGAGTCATCAGCGTCATCAGCGTCACGCCCTTTAGGCCAAAGCAAAGCAGCAGCAAAATTGCCCATACTCGTCGCCAGGCAGATATAAATAGGTTCATATTTAGGTAGGAGGACAAGTAGCAGCACGAGGCTACCCATAAGTCCGCCTACCTGATAAATGGCCAATGTACGCTGGAGGCGCGCCAGGCGTTCTCCTAAGGCTAGTTGGCTCACGAGGCCGAATGCTACACCCGAGATCAATCCGGTGCCGCCGAGGAGCAGTTGCGACAGGGTGGCAAATACGATCTTGGTATCGATACCCATCGGGGCTAAGTCGTAGCCAAAGGTATACATGTAGATGCGGTAGATCATGTGCCATAGGTACAGTGCTAGCATGGCGAGGCCACCCCAGCCGGCATTGACGGCCTCGATCGTGCCCACTGCCGCTCGGCTCTGCGCTAGGCTAGTTTTATGGCTAAGAGCGATACCGATGCCGAGAAAGCACAGATAGGTAGCACTGCTCACGGCGCTCCAGACGGTAATGTCGCCGGTCATCTCCGCTAGGGCGCGAGTGAACAGCAGATAATACATCATGCTGAAAGATGCATAAAAAAAGCAAAGTAGATTAGTCCTCTTGGACATTTAGAGGTCTCGCTCCGCAAAGCAGCTTGGCGGCTAGTAGATTGACATCGTGAGGATATTAATTGAAAATTGTTTAAAACGGAAAAACAAAAGGAACTCTAATTGTCACGCGCCCTTAGACGAACACACCGCAAACAGTCCGGTAGTGCGATCATCTACGCCATGCTCTTTGCGGCGATCACGGGCGCAGCTATTTCGTATTTCACGCGCATGACGGAGCAGTCACAATCGCTTACGCGCAGTGACCGCATTAAGACGGATCGCGATAAGCTGCGGCGCCGTCTCCAGACTATGGCCTCCCTGGATGACGCTATCTTTAGATCGGCGGAGCTGAAAGATACCAATGGACAATACGTCAATAAAATCCTGCACGATTGCCTCAATACGGATTTTGATACGCCGCCGCCGCGCAATCCAGACTGCACAGCAATGCTACCGAATGGTGCCCGATTACTGCCGAATGGTCAGTTGGCCGCATTGCAATGGCAACCATTCAAGTTAGTGAGTCCAGAGCCGCCCCCTCCCAACACAC
This sequence comes from Deltaproteobacteria bacterium, assembly GCA_016874735.1. Taxonomy (NCBI): domain Bacteria; kingdom Pseudomonadati; phylum Myxococcota; class Myxococcia; species Deltaproteobacteria bacterium. The sequence goes on along the minus strand of VGTI01000044.1, from coordinate 29,318 downwards.
CTCCCAACACCCCTCCCGTCATTTTCGCTTCAGATAATCCGGCCGAGGGCAAATTCAATCTACGCGGCGAGCCGTGTGCTGGTGGCAATGATTGTATCTTTCAAGCAACGTCATGGTTTTGGTTGGAATGCCAAAGCGTAAATGGTTCACCATGTAAGAAGAGCGAATACACCGTCCGCACCTTGGTGCAAGTAAAGACTATTGCCAACGCAACAAATAACGCGAAGTTGAGTTTCACTAAGGCCGGAGATATCCCGAAGTCCTCTGACATCATCAACCCCGGTAACCCGCTACTCGGATCTAATCGAGAAAATTGGTCTAACAAATTAGCCCTATCAAATGTGCTGGAAAATATGACCCCCTGTCCCCCAGGATTCGTCGCTCGAGGATCCACGGAACGCGGTGTCAAGTGCGAGCCTATGGGACAGATTAAGCGTTGTCTCAACCCCGGCGATGTTTTCCTGGGCATCGACTCCAAGGGTGAAGCCGAATGTGATTCACGGGGGCAAGGAGCGGATTGCGACCAGCCGCAAACGATACCAGTGAGGTACAGCTGTAATTTGGGGGGCTGTACTCAACTTAACCCTCTTTCCATTAACTGTGGAACCATTCCGGGAAATCTCCCCACTAGTATTCCTATTCCACGCCGTTTAGTCCAAGTTTCGAATTCGGAGCCTGCTTGTAATGTTCAATCAGGTCCGTCTAAAAAATCACAACCAGGTGCCTTTTCATTAAACTGTACCGTGAACTATACCTATCAATGCTGTAACTGAGGTTCATGCGGTGAGCAGTAAGCAACGTGCATCGACAGGATTTACGCTTACAGAGGTCATGATATCCCTAGGCATACTCGGGATCATCATCGCTGCCACCACGGTATATCTCGCCGATTTAGACAAGACGCGTTACCGCCTAGAAGCCATGAGCACCCGAGACGCATTAACTCTAAGATTAAAGCGACTCACTACAGTGTCAATTGTGGCTTTCTCGGCAAGCGCTTTTGCCACGGATGATCCGGGCAATCGTGAGCTTGAGAAATGTCTGGACACTGACAATAATTCCATATGCACAGCTACTAATGCGAAAGATCCGATCTCTTTCATCTTAGGTTATCCCCTGCAAAATTCTCCCATCAAAGTCCGTATTGCTGGATCAGACGCTCAGCCCGTGGAGTACTGCCACGACGGGGGGCCTTTTAATCCTATTAATCCTGGCAAACAGTGTCGCCCTGAGTGGAGAGTTACGGCCTATTTTTCTGCAATCTGTCCTCTAGGGGTAGCTCAATGTCCTAAAGCCGCCGCGGTCCGCATTAGTCACAAACTCGAAAATATTTATCTCAAGGACGAGACGTTTTTCAGTGCTGGTCACAAGAAAATTGATGGGCTAGGTCTGAGGTCCAAGGATAACCTGGTCTATACAACCTTAGAGATTCCTCAAGAGTTGCGTGCGACAAAAAATCCCTGTAACGAAAACTCTGCAATCACGAAGATCATGGCTGACGGCTCCATCACATGTACTTGCTTGCCTGGATCGGTAGAGACGTCCAAACTAAAAGGGCAGCCCCAATGCACTCCTCAGAAAGCTGAATGTCCAGACAAAACTCAGGTGGTTAGGGGCTACGAAATTGACACGAGCAGCGGGTCGCCCATACTCAAGGCTAAATGCAGCTCTGGACACAATCCACCGACAAATATCCAAATGAATCAACTCTGCGGTGGATACCTCAATGGACTTGACCTCAGTGGCTGCACTTATTCCCTCTCGGTCGCTAGCAAGAAAAGTGGGGGTAGTGGACTAGTTGGAAATTGTTTAACAACTACACAGCGCTGCGTTACCCCCAAATGATCCATGAGGCAAACCAAGCTATGAGAACCCAGCAAAAGGCCTTCTCCATCATCGAGGTCATGATCGGTCTTTCGATTTTGGGGGTCATCGGCGCAGCGGTTGTCACCCTGGTCGGTAATAAATTACATCAGCATCGCTTGAACGCCCTGAAGATTGCCAAAGATAGGATTGTGCGTCAGCTTGAAGAGGGGCTAAGTAGTTGCGAGAATTTACAGGATTCCTATACGTATTTTAAGATGAATAATCCAAGAAATAAAGAAATGGATGACTGCATGAACGCTGCGGTGGGTGCCACACCAGTGTTTTGTAAGCCGCAGTATATGTCGATAGATCGAGCAAATCCTGGTCCCAATGAATTTAGTCTCTACGCCAGATCGAACTCTGCGATCCAGAATGCCGGCACGGACAACGTGATCAAGTTAAGCGGCTATTGGTCTAAGGACGGGGAACCTAATTGTAATGAGCAACTTATGCGGTGCCCGTTTTTTGTCCAAACTTATTTTTACTTTAGCTGTCCACTAGATCGAGCGGCACCAAATGCGACTCTTGCCACACTTTGTACCTCACCCAGTCGCATCAATCTTTTTTTTACCATTGAGCAGACCAATAAACAAGCTAACCCGCTCGAAAAAGGATTCAACTTCAAATATCCCCTACCTGACGGCAAAATAACGGCAGCAAGTACACCCATAAGTCTATCGGTGGATACCTGCCGTAATACGCCGCAGCAATCTTGTCCGCCAGATATGTTTATATCTGGTTACGACCAATCGGGTGCCGTAGTGTGCGCTTGTTATAGTAACAGGCCCGAGCGCGATCAGAACCGTGAGATCAAGTACCAAATGATCAATGGTCGAAAAACAAATATTCCTGAAAAATGTTTGAACAATGACTGTATAATTCCGGGGCAAGTTATAGTTGGCTATAATAAAAATGTTCAGACGGGTGATTGGGAACCTGATTGTAGAGTGCCAAATAGCACGCGCCAATGTAGTGATAGAGCCGTATGTAAACCACGAGAATATCTCGCTCAAGCTGATGTTGCAAAATGCCAGCCCACGTTGGAAACTTCCGGCAAGAAGAGTAGCCCCAAGATCAGATTTGTTTGTCCTCCTGCGGAGTTCAAATGCTGCCCAATGGATCACTTCTGAACAAGCCGCGACTACGGCTCTCGGTGTCGTGTTTTGTCCTGGCTTTTTGTAGTCTGAATTACGAATTCTTGCTCGCGCAGATGATGGCGATCCTAGGTGGTCACACTGTACTCTTTTATTGCCTAACGACTGGGGTCTACATCTTTGCTCTTGGTCTCGGTGCCTTAGTTCCTGTGGATGAGCTCGCTCGCGACCGGGTTGAAGCTAAACTATTCCGTGTAGAGATGACTCTATGCATTCTGGGAGGTGGATCACCGCTGTGGCTGACACTGATGTCGCAGTCTGTTAGCGCACTCTGGCAGGGCGCGGCACCACCCATGGTGACCCTGATGCCGCACGGGGCTTTGGTCATTGCCATCGGCGTCCTGAGCGGTATGGAGTTGCCGCTTCTGATGCGGCTCGGCGAACTCGCAGCGACCAGGGCGACTGTCACTAAACTGCTGGTCATTGACTATTTGGCGTCGTTCGTCGGAGCACTTAGTTTTCCGTTGGTGTTATTTCCCGCCTTGGGCATGGTGCGGGCCGGCGCACTCCTTGCTCAGATGAATCTTTATGCCGTGTTACTATCGGTACCCGTCCTGACCAAAAGTCGCCGCATGACGGCCGTGGCGGCTGCAGCGGCCGCGGTGCTTGTGATCTACTGGCAAGGTGATGGGATCAGTCGGTGGCTAAGCCACTACCTTTGAAGGGGGACGCAGTGCGTAAGGCCATGGTTGCGTTGATAGCGCTCGCGTTCGTGATCTCGGTCCCTCTGGGTGTGTCCTTTTATGTGCGTCGTTTGATCGCTACCACCTTCACATCGCCCGAAGGGCGGCGGTATACCCAGCAAGGCATCCAAGCTCTCATGTCTCAACTCGGTCCGGGCTTCAATGTGACGATGGCTGCACCGGTGGTCCAAGGGCTCAAGGTGACGTTCCCCTCGATAAAGATCCAGCGTCAGGGACAGCCCTGGCTCGATCTGACGCGGACCCAGTTACAAGTTGGTTTGTGGCCGCAGATTTTGGGGGGCAAGTTAGGGATCAAGCTGCAGCTGCGGGACGCCGCCACGCAAGCGACGGCGGAACTCGGTGCGACGCCCCAACTCAGTCTACTTACGGGTCGGATAAAGCCTGCCGAGGCGCCGACTGAAGTGTCCTTCCAAGCCAAGGACGTGCGGCTACGCACCTGGCTGGAGGCGTTCGGCATCAATTTGGCCGCTCCAGGGCCGCTGGCGTTGCCAGTGGACTGTTGTTCGGCCGCCATGCATATCAAGGGATCAGCGATGATCGCTAGTCCGGAGGCATCGACGGCGGATCTCGAGTTTCAGATTAGATATCCGCGAGTGAAGTTGCCGCGCCGCCTCGGACAGTTGCGGTTCAAGGACTTCGCCCTCCCGGTTAAGTACGAGGCAGCTGGGTGGTCCTTTGGGGGCCAGGTGGACCTCACGGCCGATGGTGAGGACTTGAACATACTGCTGACCAAGGGGGCGGCAGATGCGCCGCTACAAATGCGCCTGAGTGGCACGGCGCCGGTAGTGACCCTAGCGGCGGTGGCGACCGGCTGCACTTTGCGCCGTGACACGGGCGTACGGCTCACGTGGCGCGCCCAGGGATGGCAGTGTTAAGTGAAGTTCAGAAACTAGCGAGCGTCAGTCCACCCTCGATAGACACGAGGCGGTGCGTGCTGCGATCAATCGCCGGTCTGATGACGAGGCCTCGAGTCGGCATGCGGCCCTCGGAGGCGAGGCTCCCCGTGTAGTGGTCGTTGCCGGCGTCAGTCAGTAGGGGCGATAAGATAATGTACGATCCGAGAGCAGACCCGCCGATGAAGCCTAATGACGCTCCGACGGCGACGAACCGGAGATTTTCGGTCGGGTTGGTGGTGAAGGCTAGCATGGCAGTCCCAAGGGCTGCACCAAAGGCCGTGCAGTATCCGGCGGTCAGGAACAAATCCTGAAAGCGCTCCTCCGTGCCCATTTGAGTGCCGCTCATGCCCGCAGCCTGGGCCTGGGTGCTAGAGAGGGATCCGCCAAGTGCCAGGGAAAGGAGCAAAGCTAGCAGCGTAGATTTCATGGAGGGTCCCTCGGTGTATTAGTTTCTTAACATCATTTTAAACCCAGTGACGTGGCGCCATCAATGGTCTACTTCCTATTTGTTGACAGCGGGGGGGAATTCCATTAGTAGGTTGTTTCATAACCAACTGGTGTTGAGCCGCCTTAGGGCACCATAACAGTGGCCGTTTTGACTGTGTTCCCAGGTAAACACTCAGCACAGCAGTCGGTTTCCCACGATCCAGTTATAACCCAGATCTCTAGACACTTAACGCACCTACCTAGTTACTAAGCGAGAACAAGCCATGTCCGACGCGACCCCGACGAAGGCGAAGAAAACAGCCAAGACTGCGGCAGCTAATGCTCCAGTGCCCCCTCCGACCGTGGTCGAGCCGGCAGAGCCTGAGATCAACGATGACGTCCCGACCATCAATCTGACCGAGTTGAAGGAAAAGCGGATCGCCGACCTCAACAAGATGGCTAAAGAGCTTGGGATCGAGGGCGCTCCCAACATGCGCAAGCAGGAGCTGATCTTTGCGCTGCTGCAGGGCCAGGCTGAGCGTGGTGGCGTCATCTACGGCGAGGGTGTGCTTGAGACGCTGCCAGACGGCTTCGGCTTCTTGCGCGCTCCTGACTACAACTATCTCCCGGGTCCGGATGATATCTACGTGTCACCGTCCCAGATTAGGCGCTTTAACCTGCGCACTGGCGACACCGTATCGGGTCAGATTCGTCCGCCCAAGGACAGTGAGCGTTACTTCGCCCTGCTCAAGGTCGAAAACGTCAACGGTTCGGCGCCTGATCCTGAGTTTGAGAAGATCATCTTCGATAACTTGACCCCGCTCTATCCGATGGAAAAGTTCAAGATGGAGTGGAATCCGAAGAGTCATTCGACGCGGATTCTCGACCTCTTGGCACCGATCGGCAAGGGTCAACGGTCGCTGATCGTGGCACCGCCGCGCACTGGTAAGACCATGCTCCTCCAGGATATTGCCTCGGCTCTGGCCAAGAACCATCCGGACGTCGTCCTGATCGTTCTCTTGATTGACGAGCGTCCTGAAGAGGTGACGGACATGGAGCGCTCGGTCCGTGGTGAAGTCATCAGCTCCACCTTCGACGAGCCGGCGCAGCGCCACGTCCAAGTTGCTGAAATGGTTATCGAAAAAGCGAAGCGTCTGGTCGAGCATAAGAAAGACGTCGTGATTTTGCTCGACTCGATCACGAGGCTTGCACGCGCCTACAACAGCGTCGTGCCGCCGTCGGGCAAGATTCTCTCGGGCGGTGTTGATTCCAATGCGCTGCATAAGCCTAAGCGCTTCTTTGGTGCAGCGCGGAATATCGAAGAGGGTGGATCCTTGACCATCATCGCTACGGCCCTTATCGACACGGGCTCGCGGATGGACGAGGTCATTTTCGAGGAATTCAAGGGTACCGGTAACATGGAGATCCATTTGGACCGTAAGTTATCGGAAAAACGGACCTTCCCAGCTATGGACCTGAACAAGTCGGGCACCCGTAAGGAAGATCTGCTCTTGCCAAAAGACGTTCTAAACCGTATGTGGATTCTGCGCAAATTGCTGCAGCCTCTGAACCCGGTCGATGCGATGGAGTTCCTCCTCGATAAGATCGACAAGTCTAAGACCAATGCTGAGTTCATTGAGTCGATGAACGGTTGAGAGACTCACTGGGTTTGGGCAGTTTCGAGTATCAGGTATAACGATCACCGGCTAAGAACCGGCGTAGATAAGAGTTTAGAGTAGAGAAAGGTAAGATAGTCATGAGAGAAGGCATCCATCCCGAGTACGGTGAAGCCCAAGTTTCCTGCGCCTGTGGCCACACCTTTAAGACGAAATCAGCCCGCAGTGAGATCCGTCTTGAGATCTGCAGTGCATGTCACCCCTTCTTCACTGGTAAAGTGAAGCTGGTCGACACCGCCGGCCGCATCGAAAAGTTCCAGAAGAAATACGGCAAGAAGTGAGCTTAGTCACGGCGGCCTAAGCCGCCGCCTGGTGACCCGCTATGTTCGATAATCTCGACGGCGTAGAGCGCCGATTCAACGATCTAGAAGACGCGCTCGCCTCGGGGACCCTCAAAGGCGCCGATATGACGCGGCTGACCAAAGAGCGGGCCTCGATCGAGGAGCTCGTGACCGTGTACCGTGTCTTCAAGCGTCTCAAGCAAGAGCGCGATGAAGCCAAGGCATTGCTCGTTGCGGAAAAAGATCCCGAGATGTTGGCCATGGCCAAAGAGGAGCTAGCGCGGCTCGAAGACGAGCTGGCGGCTACCGAGAAGCGTCTCATCATCTTGTCCCTGCCCAAAGATCCCAACGATGACAAGAACGTGATTCTTGAAATTCGTGCCGGCACGGGTGGTGACGAGGCCTCGTTATTTGCAGCGGATTTATTCCGCATGTACACGCGCTATGCCGATCGGCAGCGGTGGCGTACCGAGGTGCTTAGTTCGACCACGTCTGCCGCTGGCGGATTCAAGGAAATAATCTGCCTCGTCGAAGGCCAGGGCGTATTCAGTCGGCTCAAGTTTGAGAGCGGTGTGCACCGTGTGCAACGTGTTCCAGCCACGGAGAACCAAGGGCGGATTCACACCAGTGCTTGCACGGTAGCGATCCTCCCTGAGGCCGACGATGTTGAGGTGGAGCTCAATCCAGCCGATGTCGAGATGACGGTAGCGAGATCGTCGGGAGCTGGTGGGCAGCACGTCAACACCACCGACTCGGCAGTGCGATTAGTGCACAAGCCCAGTGGTCTGGTCGTGGAATGCCAGGACGAGCGCTCGCAGCACAAGAACCGCGACAAAGCCATGAAGATCCTCAAGGCCCGACTGTTAGAAAAGGCCATCACCGAGCAGCAGCAAGAGATTAGCGCCTCGCGTCGCAGCCAGGTAGGCTCGGGCGATCGCAGTGAGCGCATCCGTACGTATAATTTTCCGCAAGGTAGGATGACGGATCACCGGATTAATCTTACACTGTACCGGTTGGATGCGATCATGGAAGGCGACATTGGTGAGGTTCTTGATGCGCTCGGTACGCATCACCAGACCGAGCTGTTGCAGCAGGAGTTAGCGGTCAAAATATGAGTACCGCAGCGGGTGGGGACAGTCTTTGGACTATAGGCCGGGTGCTTACCTGGTCGACGACCTATCTGACAGAGAGCGGTCAGACGTCATCACCACGCCTCGATGCTGAGGTGCTTCTGGCGCATAGCCTAGGACTCACGCGGATTCAGCTTTATACCGAATTTGATAAGCCGCTCACGGCGCATGAACGCGAGCCCTTCAAGGCCAACTTAAAGCGGCGCTCGCAAGGCGAGCCCGTGGCCTACATTACGGGTGTCAAAGAGTTCATGGGCTACGAGTTCAGCGTCGGTCCAGAAGTACTGGTCCCAAGACCGGATACCGAAATTTTGGTAGAGGCCGCACTAGCGCTGGTAAAAGACATCGAGGCTCCAGCCATTCTAGACGTTGGTACTGGCAGCGGTTGTATTGCCCTGTCGCTAGCCCTCAAACGTCCGGATGCGCAGATCAGCGCCTGGGACATTGACGAGGGCGCACTGGGTGTCGCCACGAGCAACGCGACCAAGCTCGGCGCTACCGTGTCCTTCCGTCGCTGCGATGCTTTGCAGAGTGACGTTTGGCAGGTTGGCGAACGTTTTGATTTATTGGTGTCTAATCCGCCTTACATCCGACCCGACGAACGTGCATCGCTCCCTAATTCGGTGCTCGGTTTTGAGCCCTTGCATGCTTTGTTTGCGGCTCCCGATGGCCTTAGTTTTTACCGTTCCCTGGCGGTCACAGCACCAAGCGTCCTGAAAAAAGGTGGGCACTTGGCTCTGGAAATTGGCTACACCCAGGCGGCTGCAGTCATGGCCATCCTGGCTGAGGCTGGTTGGAGTCACGTCACTTGTCACAAAGACTGGGAGCGGCGTGACCGCGTCATCCAGGCGGAGTGGGCCGGTGAGTGAAGAAAATCAGAGCGACCAGAATCAGAATGGGAATCAGACTCTAGACTGGACGGGACTGCGGCGCTTGCTATGGTTTTCCGTGGCCGTCTTGGGTCTCTTTCTCGTCACGGCGACGGTCTATGGCGCTTTGATGCTGCCTATTTTAGTGGGCGCATTTTTGACCTATCTGTTGCTGCCACTCGTTGACGGACTGGAGCGTCGCGGTGTGCCGCGCAACATAGCCGCTTTAAGTTTGATCCTTGGATCCACGGCGCTGATTATTTTTGGTGTCTTCAAGCTGGTACCAGTGCTGTATCAGCAGATGCTCCTCATCGGACATTTACTTCCCGATGCAGCACGCGTCGTGCAGCAGCATTGGCTGCCGGTAATCAGTCACCAGCTTGCTGATCTCGGTGTCATCAGTCCCGATGATTTTTCTGAAGTCTTTGGCGCTAGCCATCTCATCGGGCGTCTGACGCAACATGCGCAGGCGAACATCGTTGGGATTTGGAAGACAGGAACGTCGGTCGCTGGCGGCATAGTCTATCTGGTGCTCTTGCCAGTGCTCCATTTTTTCATGCTGAAGGACTATCCGATCATCGCTAAGACAGCAGGTGATTTGGTGCCGCGGGATCTACAACCGTCGGTACGCCGGTTACTTGCTGTCACCAATCGGACCTTTCGTAGTGTGCTTAAGGGGCAAGCGATTGTCGCAGGGATCCTCGGGGTTCTTTACATTATCGGCTTCAACATTGTTGGCTTGCAGTCCGCCTTTCTGATTGGGATGGTGGCCGGAATTTGCCGCATCATCCCCTATCTCGATGTGGTGGTTGGTGGGGTTCTCAGTGCGATTGTCCTACTGTCCAATTTCAGTGGTTGGGGGCAGGTTCTGGGTGTGATCTCGGTGTTTATCGTTGTGCAAGCGGTAGACGGGGCTTTGGTCACGCCTCGAGTCTTAGGCGACAGAGTTGGGATCTATCCTCTAGTGCTACTGCTCTCGGTGCTCGCCTTTGCAGATTGGTTTGGCTTTTGGGGCGTGCTTCTGGCAGTGCCCGTCTCGGCCATGATCAAAGTCCTGCTCGTGGCGATTAAGCCGTACTATTTGCGGTCGCGCGCATATGGCGGAGGCAAAGCTTCACAGTGAATTTGGTGGCGACCGACGGCCGTGGACGCTTGACGATGGCATCCACCCATATTGGTGATCCTAGTGACATACCGCAGCGCAGCCTGGACGCCCTGCGTCATGCTGATCTCCTCATTTTTGAGGAGGACAGACCGGCGCGCAGCTTTCTCAAGGCGGCAGGTGTTCATCGCGACTATCTACGCTACTCCGAACACGATCAAAAGCACACACTAGCTGAGTGTGAGGCTGCTCTCAAAAAGGGCCAATGGGTGGCTTACATGAGCGACCAAGGGACGCCTGGTTTAGCGGATCCAGGGCGTGATTTGGTGTCTATAGCCTATAGGCTAGGGGCGAAGGTTCAGGTGATTCCGGGACCAAGCTCGCTGACCGCGGCTATTGCGGCCTGTCCCTTCGATTGCTGGGCCTTTCATTATCTGGGGTTTCTGCCGCAGGAGCCGGGGCGCAGGCTCACGGCCCTAAGAGCTGCCGCGGGGATGACGCGACCCATGGTCATTATGGATACGCCCTACCGCTTGAAGCATCTATTGGGGAGTTGCCAGCAGGCTTTTGGCGCCAGTCGCCGCGCCTTTTTGGCTCTGGATATCACTGGGGCTAGCGAAGAGTTTTTGAGCGGCAACCTCGCAGAGTTGGTCAGGCATGCAGAGAAACTCGGGACTAAGCTTAACTTTGTCTTAATCATCGATGGTGCTTAGATCCCCGAAGTCTTTGGCTTATCGTTGCAAATGCGTAGACGTCATAAGTGCGCTGTGATACCAAGGAGCCTTAAACTACAAGGTGGTATGGGCACTCCAGATGACTGACAAGCGGCTTCCGGAATTGGCAAAACATCTTAAGCGCGAGCTTATGCCGAACCATGTTGCCATCATCATGGACGGTAACGGGCGATGGGCTAAGTCGCGCGGTCGTCCGCGTGTATTTGGCCACCGGTGTGGTGCAGACAGTGTCCGTGCGGTGGTGGAAGCCGCCGATCAGCTTGGGATCAAGGTGCTATCTCTTTACGCCTTTAGTGAGGAAAACTGGGGGCGACCTTCGCACGAAGTCCTGGCCATCATGACACTACTCAACACGTATCTTTTGAAGGAGCGTGAGGAGCTTCGGGCCAATAACGTGCAGCTGCGCGTCATGGGGCGTATTGAGCGCCTACCAGAAAAATCACAAAAAATACTGCGGGAAACACAGGAGTTTCTCGGCGATTGTAACGGGCTTGTCCTCAATATTGCGCTCAGCTACGGCGGCCGGTCCGAAATTGTCGACGCTTGTCGTAGTGTGGCTAGACGCGTTCAGTCAGGCGAGTTGGCGCTGCAAGACATCAATGCCGATGTCGTGGCTGGGGCTATGTACAACTGTGACCTGCCCGCACCTGATCTGCTCATTCGCACAAGTGGTGAGCAGCGGCTTTCCAACTTCATGCTGTGGCAAATGGCGTATACGGAGTTTTATTTTACCGATATCCATTGGCCTGATTTTCGCAAGGATCAGCTCGTGCAGGCTCTGTACGAGTATACCAGTCGCCAGCGCCGCTTTGGTCTTCTGGCAGAGGATGCCGACCCAGCAGCGCGCAGCGGCGAGGTCGCTTGTGACGAGATGCCACTAACTGCTGAGTGCCACGACTGATATGCCGATCGGGATGTTGCAGATACAGAATTGGAGTAACCTGCGTAAGCGCGTGGCGGCGGCGGCCATTTTATTGCCACTGACGCTGTTCGCCTTTCTTTTTGGTCCATCGTGGTTTGTTGTGCTGTTCTTGCTGTTCAGCTGCACCTTGTCGGTCAGTGAAATGGCGATGATGGTCCTGCCGGCCTTGGACCGTAAGCTAGCGGCTAATCCCGCGCCGCAAATCGACCCCATCACCGGCCATCGGCTGCCGCAGGTGTACGTTTTTCCCGCCATAACGGTTTTTCTCGGCTGGGCCGTACTGATTGCCAGTGTCTCTGACACGGCCGAGGTAGCGGTTGGTTCGGTGGCCTTTGCGGCATTTATGGCGCTGCTGATTGGTGTCTTCTCATCCAAGGACATCGATGTCGCAGCCGGACGGGCGTTCGGTATTCTCATTTCGCTGTGCTACGGCGCTTTGCCGTGGGTCATCGTCTGGTTTTTGTACCGCGCTGGGCCGAACGCGCGCTACGTTCTCCTTCTGATGGCGGTGACCTGGTGTGGTGACACGGGCGCCTATTTTGGTGGCCGCTACTACGGCGGCAAAATTCTGGGTGATCGTAAATTGGCACCCGTGATCTCGCCGAAAAAGACCTGGGAAGGCGCCATTGCTGGCGTTTTGGCCAGCGTCGTCGGTGCCCATTTAGTCAATTTAATCTTTCTGAATGCCCTCGGATCGTTTGGATTCATGACCAGATTGGCGATGGCAGGCGGTATTGCCGCCCAGCTGGGTGATTTGGTGGAGTCGACCTTCAAGCGCTTTTCCGGTGTCAAGGATTCGGGGGTGCTGATTCCTGGTCACGGTGGTTTCTTAGACCGGGTCGACGGCATTCTCTTTGCGGCTCCGGTAATTTGGGCTATTCTCTACTACTTTAGGGGAGTTCCGCTCACTCTTCCCGTCCCCTGATAAACTCGGTTGAGCAAGACAGGATAGCCCGTGAGCCAGTTTCTTTCGCATCCGATCCCGGCGGTTGTGATTCTACTCGGACTGCTGGTGTTCATTCACGAACTCGGCCACTACTTGGTGGGCCGCTGGTGTGGTATTGCCGTCGAGACGTTTTCGATCGGCTTTGGTCCACAGCTTTTGTCGTTCAAACGGCGCGGCACCGTGTACCAAATCAGTGCGATTCCCCTTGGGGGATTTGTTAAATTTGCCGGCTCTCATCCGAGTGAGGAGGTTCCAGCCGGGCTCGCTGGGATTAGTTTTTTGGCCGCCTCGCTGCCAAAGCGCGCGGCGACCATTATCGCCGGACCAGCCGCCAACTTTCTCCTAGCCGTTGTTGTTTACAGTGTGCTCGGATTTAGCGGCATGCCTCATCCGCCGGCGTTGATTGGTGAGGTGATAAGTGGCAGTGCTGCAGCGCGCGCCGGCCTTCGGTACGGTGATTTGGTACTCCGGATCGATCAGCGTGAGGTCAAGACCTGGCGCGACATCGAAGAGATGGTATCCAAGGCGCCTGGCAAGCCTCTGACCGTCCTAGTTAAGCGCGAATCCGGCGAGGACGTCACGCTGCAGTTAACGCCCGATGCTGTAGAGGCCACGGACATGATGGGGCGGAAAGCCTCGATAGGCCGCGCGGGTGTGGCGTTGGGCCGACCGGCACCAGTCGTGACGGTACTGGCTGCGTCATCCCCGGCTGGAGTGGCGGGTCTTAGGACCGGAGATAAGATCACTAAAGTTCAGGTCGGTGGTGCCGCGCGCGTCATCAAATTTTATCCAGAACTGGTGGCGGCTTTACGTGAGGCGGCTAAACTGGGTGATAAGGTCGAGGTGACCGCGGTTGAGACTCCGCTACCTGAACTGGCTGAGTCGCGCGCTAGCGGTAAATCACCAACGGCGGCGCCAGACGCACAGGAACGCAGGCTATTCCTGTCTTTGGAGACTGCGCATGTGGGTGGGCTGGCCGATCGCGATTTCATGAGCCGACTTGGTCTCCGCGGCAGTGAATTGACAGTGGCAGTGATGGAGGCAGCTCCGGGCGAAACGGCTCCCCTGCGCAAGGGCGACCTCATCCTGACTTGGAACGGTGTCGACATCACGGATGTCTATATGCTGCGCGAGAAGCTTTTGGCCAATAACGCTCCCGAAGTGACTTTGACCGTGCAACGTGACGATGACACGGTGCAGGACATCAGGATTGCGCTTAAGGGGGTGGAGATACAAAGGCCCGAGGGCGTAGCCACCCTATACACCTTGCCTGTGGCATTCTGGGGACAGCTCATTGAACCCGAACCAGTGATCGAAAAATATGGGAACCCACTGGCTGCGCTGGCCTTTGGCATCAAGCAGACAGGTGATCAGAGCTACGAGCTGGTGCAGAATTTAGCCAGCCTGGTTAGCGGTGAAATCCCGCTCAAAGCGCTCGGTGGTCCCATACTAATTGCCAAGGTGGCGGGAGACTCGGCGCGTCGCGGGTGGCAAATGTTTCTTGGGTCGATGGCCTTGATTAGCATCAACCTTGGTCTGATCAATCTCTTCCCAATCCCGGTGCTAGACGGCGGACAGCTGGTCCTGATTAGTTTGGAGGGATTAAGGCGTCGGCCACTTCCAACTTCGGCTATCGAGAATTTTCAAAAACTGGGCTTTGCAATGGTCTTGGCTCTGGTGGTCTTAGCCACTTACAATGACTTCAGCCGTTTTTGGCGTTCCATGTTGGAAAGTGTAGTAGGCATTTTTAAGTAGAGGTCCCGCTGATGGTAAGCATCATGTCCGCTGTACCCGTGCTTTTTGTCGACGCTAGTATCTTGGGAGTGCAAGTAGCGATCATTGATGCGTCTGCGAGCGACAAGGTGGGGACGGAGAGAATACTCTGGCACGGTGCCCACAATGAAAATATGGGAGCGCTCCAAGCCATCAGCAGTCTGACGCAGCAAGGCTTAGCGGCACTGAATATGCGTTTCGACCAGTTGGGCGGGATGGCTGTTGGTGCTGGGCCGGGATCATTCACTGGTATCAAAGTGGGTCTAGCCTTCGCCTATGGCCTGGCGACGGCATCCAGTAAACCTATGCCCATGCTAGCGGTCTCGGCCCTTGAGGCCACAGCCCTGGCCATTGCCGAGAGTAGTGACGTCGCGGTGTTCTTGCCGGCGACGAAAACGCATGGGTTCGCCACTGTGGCGCCGGCGCCCGACAGTTCCGTGCTGTCGATGGCTGCGTCTTTGGTCGACTGCGACGAGCGCATACCTGAGTTACTCGGGGAGCTGCCCCCAAGCTGCCAACTCATTTCGATTGGCGATTGGCCACTACTCAGTGACCTAGCTGCCAAGCGCCAGCGCAAGATTGCGGTGATGGCACCAGCTCAAGCCTGCCGCCTTGCCATGGCAACGATGGCAGATCAAATTGCTGCGGCCTGGCCAAGCGACTTTAAAGCAGATATGCCAGAGCCCAAATACCTGCGCCTATCGACGGCGGAGGAAAAACTTTTAGCCCCGACTAATAGCTCATCAGCTAAGGAGTGATCGCAGTGAAACGGCCTAAACTCGGTGGTGCGGTTTACATACTCCCCAACCTACTCACTGCAGGGAACTTGTTCTGGGGCTTTTTTGCCATCAATAAATCTCTGGTCGGCGAGTGGGCTCCTGCCGGTGCCGCCATTTTGCTCGCGGCGGTGTTTGACGTTTTGGATGGGCGTGTTGCTCGTCTCACTAAGGGGACTAGCGAGTTTGGCGTCCAGTTCGACTCACTTTGCGACCTCGTGTCTTTTGGCTGCGCTCCGGCCATCATGATGCATCAATACAGCCTGAGCAATTTTGGTCGCGTGGGCTGGCTCATATGTTTTCTCTTTATGGCCTGTG
This sequence comes from Deltaproteobacteria bacterium, assembly GCA_016874735.1. NCBI lineage: Bacteria > Pseudomonadati > Myxococcota > Myxococcia > Deltaproteobacteria bacterium. The sequence goes on along the minus strand of VGTI01000044.1, from coordinate 13,745 downwards.
GTGCCCTTCGCCTGGCACGGTTCAACGTGCAGAGTTCGATCGGTAAGGCGGCCGGGGACTTCACGGGTTTACCGATCCCCATGGCGGCCTTTGTCGTCGCGACCTTTATCTTGGTCACCAATGAGCTTGGTACCGATCCAACGACTTGGCTGGGCGGACTTTATAACCAATATGTCCCGGCGGCTGGATTTAAGGCGGCGTTTTTACTGACTGTTGCTCCCCTCCTGTCGTTTGCCATGGTGAGCAACATTGTGTACCGCAGCCATAAAGTGCTGAAGGTCAAGGGTGTCAAACCGTTCCGGGTTTTGGCTGTGTCGATCTTTGTGATTACACTTTTGGCCTATCAGCCTGAGGCTCTCGGCTTTCTTTTTGCCGCATTTTATGCTCTTAGTGGTCCTGTCGAATGGGCTCTGGGCTGGAAAAAGCTCACCGAGGACGACGAGATCTTCACTCCCCTCGAAGATCACTCCATCATCGAACCCGATCACGATTATTCTGACGATACAGAAGGAGCTAAATTTCCGTGAACGTAGCTGTAGTCGGCGCAACTGGCGCTGTAGGTCGCGAGATGATTCGCGACCTCGAAGAGTCCAACATCAAAGATATCAATGTACGCTTGTTTGCCTCGCCGCGGTCTAAGGGTGCGAAAGTAACGTTTCGTGGTCGCACCCTAGAGGTGGAAGCTTTTACTACCGAAGCCCTGCAGGGTATTCCCTACGTGCTGATGAGCGCCGGCGGGTCGTTTTCGAAAGAGCACAGCAAGGCGCTAGTCGCACAAGGCTCGATCGTGATCGATAACAGCAGTGCGTGGCGCATGGATCCTCACAGTGCGCTAGTTGTACCTGAGGTCAATGGCCATCTCCTCAAGCGTGATGCTAAGCCACAAATTATCGCTAACCCGAATTGCTCAACGATCCAGATGGTGGTTGCTCTCAAGCCGCTAGCCGATCTTTTTGGTCTCGACTTAGTGCAGGTGGCCACCTATCAGTCGGTCTCTGGTACGGGACAAAAAGGGATCGCCGAGCTGGCGGCGCAACTTGAAGCCAAGATGAAGTTTCAAGAGGTCGAGCCCAAAGCTTACGCGCAGCCGATTGCTTTCAACTTACTGCCAGGGATCGACGTCTACGACAGTGCTGGCCACTGTTACGAAGAAGTGAAAATGGTCCAGGAGACGCGGAAGATTATGGAGCTTCCAAGTCTTGACGTCCTGGCTTCGACGGTGCGCGTGCCGACCTTCCATTGCCACGGCGAAATGGTGACGGTGAAACTCAAGAAGGCTATCACCCGTGAGGAAGCGTTGGCGGCCTTTAGACGGGCACCAGGTATCGTCTTGAACGAGATCGACGACCATGCCGCCCAACCAACTCCGCGTAAGGTCACTGGCGATGGTCGTGTGTTTGTAAGCCGGGTGAGGCTACAGCATGGACATAGCAGTTCAACGTGGCTGCAATTCTGGAACGTCGCTGATAACCTGAAGAAGGGTGCAGCGACAAACGCCGTGCAGATACTTGGGGCACTCGTTGGAGCGCCAGCTTAAAGGTGAATGACAACTCAATCTCCGGGGTAGGAGTTAGTTATGCGGGAATGGGCATGGATGCTCCGCAGTGCTGCGTCGGTCGCTGTTGCCACGGCTGTCATGATGGGAGCGACTACGCCCGTTGTGGCTCAAACTGAGGCTACAGCGGAGTCTGCGCCTTCGACCGAGCCAGTGACCGCGGCCGAACCCGAAGTGTCCCCTGAGTCCGTCGCCACACCTGCCGCTGAGCCTGCTCCCGCACCTGTCGTGGAATCAGCTCCGGCTCCAGTGCAAAAAGCCGAGAGCTCTAAGTTGTCCAGGTTTAATCCGCGGCGGAGCGACATCGTCTTTGGGAGCTACCGAGTTAGGCTGATGTATGCCCGCCCTACGTTTCGCGATCAGATCAAACATTATGACTCGCTCTACGGTAAGGCTAAAGATTATCCCCAAATCGGGATGGATTGGTTTGCTTGGGATTGGTTCGCCACCATGGGGGTGGGTCTCAGGTTTGGCTACTACTCCGATGACGGTAACGCCGCGCTGGTTTCAAACAGTCAGGCGTCTGATCTAGGTGGACTTTCTGCAGCGGATGTATCCCGCGATCAAAACGGTCCGACGACCTTGCTACTCATACCGTTGCAGGCGTTATTCACCATGGAGATAACGCCGTTTCCGAAAAAATGGCTGGTGATCGACGGCTGGGCTGGATGGGAGCGCCTGTACTTTCAAGAGACGCGGAATCAAAAACAAGCGGCCACCTCAACCACGGGCACGACGACAACCACCACCTCAACGGGCACGTCGACCACCACTACTGGCGGCACCACCACGTCGACCCGTCTGACGGGACTTCGTGGCGGCATGACGCCGATGCCGCCTGATCTCAGTGCGGTGACGGTGTCGAATGACCGGACGCTCACTAATACGGGCTGGCGCAACGCGATTGTCGTCGGCGCTGCCGCAAACATACTCTTAAACGCCTTGGACGAAGAGTCTAGTGCGTCCTTACGCAATATCGGTATCGGTGGCGTCTATCTGTCGCCATTTATGGAGTGGATTCGTACCGTCGGACAGCCGGCTGGTAGCACCTTCACCTTTGGCCGCAATGTGATCGGTCTCGCCTTCACCTTTGAGACCGTCAAGTGAGCGACGGCGAACAACCGCAAGGCCAGAAGTACCGCCTGGACTTGCAGTACATCGGAACGCCTTTTCTCGGTTGGCAGACGCAGCCGCAGGGCGGTAGCATCCAAGATCATTTAGAGGCTGCGCTAACGACCATGCTCCGGCATAAGGTGCGCATCACCGGCGCGGGGCGCACCGACACCGGTGTGCATGCGGAGCACCAAGTGGCGACTTTTACGACACCGGTGCCTTGCGACGCTAGGGCATGGACCAAGAGTCTTCACGGTCTGTTGCCGCGTGAGATAGGGGTGACCAGTCTTAGGCCTGTCGACTCTTCTTTTCATCCCATTCTTGCAGCGCAGGGTAAAGCCTATCGGTACCGCGTGTGGACGGGTATCACTCGTAATCCATGGGTCGATCCTTATGCGTGGCAAGTCGTGCCGTCTCTTGACCTGGAGGCGATGCAAGCCGCTGCCCAGTCGCTGGTGGGCACCTACGATTTCACCTCGTTCTGTGCCGTGGATTCGTCGGCCAAGACACGTGAGCGCACGGTGCTGCGGGTTCATATTGCGCGCTCTGGTCCGCTGCTCGAGTTTTGGGTGATCGGACGAGGCTTTTTGAAGCAAATGGTCCGCACGATGGTAGGCACTTTAGTTGATATCGGTCTAGGTAAGTACCAATCACATGCCATCGATGCCATGCTCGAGGCGCGTGATCGGCGCGTCGCCGGGCGCACGGCGCCGGCGCAAGGGCTGACCCTGGTCCGTGTCTTTTATGAGGACGACCCACTTTTGTTCGAAATCTTTGCACCGCCGCCCAGCTTTGCGGTTTAATCATGGAATGAGTTCACACTAGCGACGAATACCCTAAAGGAGCCCTATGGGACTCAAGCCAGCGATTTGGGTTGTGATAGTAATCGGGCTCAGCGCGTGCCGGAGCACGGGCAGTAAGTCAGGCCAAAATCCGCTCATGAAACAATACAAGGATCCGGCAACTTTGGCCCCGCCAGAGCCGGAGGATCCGAGCAAAGTACCGCTAACCCTTTGGTCACCGTCGCAAAGGCGCGCCACGGCTAGCTATTACTTTATGGCTGCCGAGTTTGCTGCTCTGAAAGAGCGCGATGCCAAGAAGGCGTTACAGCTTTTCGAGGCGGCATACAGTTTGGATCCAACCCCTTTTCTTGGGGGCAAAGTCTTGGCCGCTCGGGCCTCGTCGGGGGACAGGTCCGAAGCCTTGGTAGACGCGCGTAAAATGGTTCTGCTCTATCCGCGTGAGGCGCAGCTGCGTTATCTGTACGGGGATTTGCTCGCTAGTGAGGGTAAATCTGATGAAGCCATCTTGCAGCTAGAAAAGTGTGTCGAGCTTGATCCCCGCCACGAGGCAGCCTACCTAGAGCTCACGGAGCTCTATCAAAACAATAAACAAGTTTATAAGGCGATCGTCGTCGCTAAAGAATTAACTAAGAACGTGCCATCGTCTGTCAGTGGCTGGTCGCAGCTTGGGCGCCTTTATCTCAGCAATTCGCAGTATAAAGAGGCCTTAACCCCGGCACGTCGCGCTTGGGAGATGCAGAGCAGTAATCCGCAACTTACACAGATCTACGCCGTGACCCTGCAGCTGAATGGTAAGCTGAAACAAGCAGTCCGCATCTACGAACAGCTCTACCATTTTGATCCTACAGATGAAGAGCTTACGGGTCGCATGATCGAACTTTATCGCGAGCTCGGCAACATGGAGAGTGCTGTTGAACTGCTCGATGAAATGATCAAACAAGGTGGTCAGGCTAAACCAGCAGTACAGATGCAAAAGGCGATACTGCTCTGGGAACTCAAGAAGGACAAAGAGGCGGCAGCCCTACTTGATAAGCTCGTGTTGGAATATCCTGAATCGGACCGCGTCAAATACCTCGCGGCTTTTGCCCATGAACGTATGGATCATACCGATCAAGCTTTGGCTCTTTATGATCAAATTCGCGCCAATTCACCGCTACGCCTGGATGCTGACGTCCGGTCATTCCTACTCATGTCAAAGGCTAAGAAAAGTGGCGAGTCACTCTTTAATCTCGGGCAAAAATTACTCGCCGATCCCCAGTTGACCTGGGAGGCCTACGGCGTCATTGCTGGTGTTTACGGTGATCTGGGTAAACACGAAGATGCCGTCAATGCCGCTGATGCAGGTTACAAGCGGTATCCTGATAAACCGCGTCTACTGTTCATAAAGGGTGTTTATCAGGAGAAGATCGGAGATCGCGATGGCTGCATTAAAACCATGCGCGAAGTGATTAAGGTTGATCCAGAAAACAGTAGTGCCTTTAACTTTCTCGGTTATCTTTTTGCAGAGAAAGGTGAAAATCTGGAAGAGGCTGAAAAGCTCATCCAAACGGCGCTTAAACTCAAACCCAAAGACGGTTTTTACCTCGATTCCCTGGGTTGGCTTTACTACCAGCGTGGCGACTACAAAAAAGCCCAAGCAACGCTCGAAGAAGCTGTAAAAATTGAGCCAAACGAGGGTGTCATCTATGAGCATTTAGGTGACGCCAAGAAAGCCCTAGGTCAAAAAGAAGCTGCAAAGTCTCTCTATCAGCGAGCCCTCAAAGGTAACCTTGAGGAGCCAGATAGACTGCGCATCGAAAAAAAGGTGAAGGCGGGAGATTGATGTTCAGATTTGGAGAGTTCACGTCTTTGGCGTCCCTGATCTTGGGCGTCCGTCTCATCACTGGGTGTCAGACTCTGGCGCCGATGCCGCCGCCGACGGTACCAAAGGCGGTGTTTCCCTATTTTGGGCGCTGTAATCCCGGAGATGGCGCTGCCTCTGCACAGGTGTTCAGGAACGGCGATATACTCGGCAGTGCTGAAGTGAGTTGGATCGCTCGCGACCTGGACTTTTGGGAGCTCGAGGTGACCGATCCACTAGGCAACACTATCTTAGGAGCTAAACATCAAGCTGCGCAAATTAGGTTGCGCGGGGCCCTAGCGTCGCGTGTGCCGGTGATTCAGGTCGGTAGCGCTAACAGAGTGTTGGTCGGGGGGGATTTTGTTGGCATCAAAGCTGACGAAGTGCCTTGTATGCTGCATGCACGATTTCCTCAATCATGGTTGGCCTATGTGCAGGACGTTATGCAGGAAGGCGACTACCAGGTGTTGACCATAGACGACGGTGCGCGGACGATTAACGCGCGGCTACCAACACGGGAAGGAGATACGCCTCCGTGTGCGCACGTCTCTTGGCGGCATCACTGGCTCTTTCGCGAGACGATGAACTGGTGTTTACCACGGGGTCAGAGCCGGGTAGTAACCTTGAAAGGCGTTGGCGATTTTAGCCTAAACTTCACGCGGCTTGAAGATCAGTGAGCCTGCGACCACGGTCGGACCAGTCCTGACGAAATCTGATGAGCCTTGGGTGGGCTTGCCGATGTGCCGATAAAAAGCTAAATTACAGTTAGCAATCGGCGCCTTAACCTGGATTTTCTATGACAGACTCCCTGCTGCGGGTTGAACATTTGGTCACCAGCTTTCGGACGGATCGTGGGGTCATCCGGGCTGTTGACGACGTGAGTTTTGCCATCAAAAAAGGTGAGACCGTCGGACTCGTCGGTGAATCTGGTTGCGGTAAGAGCGTGACCTCGCTCTCAATCCTGCGCCTCATTCAATCACCGCCTGGCCGTATTGAGCCTGAGAGTAAGATTTACTTTGGCAACGATGATCTAGTCAGTATGGCGGAGCCGGAGATGCGCAAGATCCGGGGGAATCGGATCAGCATGATTTTTCAGGAGCCGATGACTAGCCTTAATCCTGTGTTCACGATCGGTAATCAGATTGGCGAGGTATTTCGCATCCATCAAGGCGCGTCCAAGAAAGAGGCGCGTGAGCGTGCCATCGCCATGCTGCGCTTAGTTAAGATTCCCGCGCCCGAGCTGCGCATTGACGAATATCCGCATCAACTCTCGGGAGGTATGCGGCAGCGCGTCATGATTGCGATGGCGCTGGCTTGTCGTCCTGAGCTTTTGATCGCTGACGAGCCAACTACGGCGCTAGACGTGACGATACAGGCTCAGATCCTTCAGCTCATGGCAGATCTGCAGCGTGAGCTCAATATGTCGATACTCCTGATCACCCACGATCTTGGTGTCGTCGCTGAAGTCTGTGACCAGGTGATTGTGATGTATGCAGGGCGTATCGTGGAGCAGGGCAGCGTTGAGGCCATATTCCGGAATCCGTCGCATCCTTATACGCGTGGTTTGATGAACAGTATGCCAAGGCTAGGGCAAAAGCAGGAATATTTGCCCACGATCGAAGGCACTGTACCAAGCCTAGCTAATCTCCCGCGTGGATGTCGTTTTCAAGATCGTTGCTCCAATGTGCACGATAGGTGTCGTGAGCAAGAACCACGTTTGCGCGCCGTGATGCCACATCACGATGCAGCGTGTTGGCTGACGCCGTCAGCCTAATCCGTCTGAGACTTACAGGCAGCGACTCAAATAATGACTTGATTGGTGAATCCATGTCAGCGCCACTGTTAGAGGTTAAAGGTCTAAAGAAGTACTTCCCAATTCGTGGTGGATTCTTCGGTAAGCCAGTTGCCAAGGTTCATGCAGTCGATGACGTCAGTTTTACTCTAGGTCACGGCGAGACTTTAGGATTAGTTGGCGAATCAGGGTGTGGCAAGTCCACGTTAGGGCGATCTCTACTACGCCTTTACGAACCAACTGCCGGCGAGATTCGCTTTGACGGTGTCGATCTTTTGAGTTTAAGTCCACAGGACATGCGTGCCAAAAGGCGCGATCTCCAGATCATTTTTCAAGATCCCTTCTCGTCTCTCAATCCTCGGATGACTATCGGCCAGGTGCTAGCCGAACCATTTATCATTCACAAGCTGGGATCCAGTGTTGAGATTGCCGCGAAGGTGCGCAAATTACTTGAGACTGTTGGACTCCCCGCGGATGCTCATGACCGCTATCCACACGAATTCTCAGGTGGCCAGAGGCAACGCGTCGGCATTGCGCGTGCTATTGCTCTACAGCCTAAACTGATAGTCGCCGACGAACCCGTCAGTGCGCTCGATGTATCGATCCAGTCGCAGATTTTGAATCTGTTGGTTGATCTGCGTAAAGAATTTAAGCTTTCCTATATTTTTGTGGCGCATGACCTAGCCGTGATCGAGCACATCAGCGATCAAGTTGCGGTCATGTACTTAGGTAAGATTGTCGAATACACGTCATCGAAAAATCTATACGCGCGACCTGCTCATCCTTATACCCAAGCTCTCATAGAAGCGATTCCGATTCCTGAGTTAGGCGCCAGGAAAGAGCGGCAAATTCTGGGTGGAGATGTGCCTAGTCCGATTAATCCGCCCACGGGATGTTATTTCCATCCGCGCTGTCCCAAGGCGACAGAGCGCTGCCAGCGAGAGGCCCCGCAGCTACGGAATATAAGTAGGAATATCGGTCAGTCTGACTCCCAACACTTGGTGTCGTGCCATTATGCTGAATGAAAAGAAGCAAGGCTTTCGCGTGTGCTTGACTGGTGGCGGCACTGCCGGCCATGTGACGCCGCATTTTGCGCTGTTACCGGCCATGCGAGCTCGTGGTTGGACGGTATTTTATGTCGGATCAGCGGGCCTAGAGGGTAAATTAGTTGCAGATCAAGGCATAGAATTTCATGCCATCGCTACCGGGAAATTACGGCGCTATGCGTCGTGGCGCAACTTTGTCGATCTCTTCAAAGTAGGCATTGGTTGTCTGCAGGCATTCTGGCTACTTTGGCGCAAAAAACCGGATGTACTTTTTAGTAAAGGCGGCTTTGTTGCCGTGCCAGTGGCGTGGGCTGCGTGGGTACTGAGAATTCCAGTTATTTCACACGAATCAGACGTTACCCCGGGCCTGGCTAATCGACTCATCAAGCCCGTGGCCCGAAAGCTGCTTTATACCTTCCCCGAGACTAGCAAATATCTAAGCACCAACGCCGAGCAAGTGGGTACGCCGATCAGGCCTGAGCTTTTTGCCGGTGATAAGATACGGGGTCGGCAGCTATGTGGGTTCACGCGTCACGATCTCCCAACCATTCTAGTTATGGGGGGCAGTCAAGGAGCGCAGCGTATCAATGACTCGCTCCTGGCGATTTTACCGTGGTTGGTGGAGCGAGCCATGGTGGTCCATCTAACGGGTCCTGGTAAAGGAATTGGCTTTATACACCCACATTATAAGAGTTTTGAATTTGTCACGAGCGAGATGCGGGACATCTATGCCCTAGCAGATTTTGTCATTGGTCGCGCTGGCGCTAACTCACTCTTTGAGGTGCTTGCCTTGCGTAAACCCATGCTGCTTATCCCTCTCGAGCAGGGTAGCCGTGGTGACCAAGTCATCAACGCGGCGTCTTTCGAGCGTCAGGGCTGGGCCCTGGTCCTCCGCGAGAAAGATCTAAATCCAGAAAGTTTTAAAGCAGCAATCAGTGATTTGATGACGAGCGGCGATACCATCCGCAAAGCGCAGAGTTTGCACGACTCAACGGGCGCTGCTGATCGCATTATAGCGACTCTGGGCGAAGCTGCAGGCCTCACGGTACTGCCCTCATGACGGACACTCTAGCTTCAAGTCTAGTGGGTCTGCGCGTCATGGATGCTTCACGGGTGCTCGCCGGACCCTATGCCGGCCAGGTGCTCGCTGACCTTGGCGCCGATGTGATCAAGATCGAACAACCGCAGGGCGGCGATGAGACCAGAGGTTGGGGGCCTCCTTATGTGGGGACTTTGAGCGCATACTTTCTTGCGTGTAATCGCGGCAAGAGATCTATCGCTCTGGATTTGCGCGCGGCTGATGACCGTCATATTTGGCAAAAGCTTGTTGCTAAGGCCGATATTCTGATTGAGAACTTTAAGGTAGATACCACCAAGCATCTCCAAGTGGATGCATCGTCTCTCCACAAAATAAATCCAAATCTGATTATTTGTTCGCTCTCGGGTTTTGGCCGCACTGGGAGTTCTGCCGGACGCCCAGGTTATGATTTTGTCGTCCAAGCGATGAGCGGCATGATGGCGGCGACGGGTCCAAAAGAGGGACCACCCTATAAATTTGGCGTCGCCATTGCCGACATTGTAACGGGGCTTTATGCAGCGATCGCCATACTTGCGGCAGTGCGTCATCGCACGCTGACCGGGCAGGGGCTAGCGGTGGAGTTATCGCTAGTGGATTGCGCTGTGGCGACCATGGCGAATGTAGGTCAGAGCTACGTGTCCACCGCTAAGGTGCCGGCACGACAAGGTAACGCGCACGCCCAAATTGTCCCGTATGAAGTGTTTGCATCCGCGGATGGGTGGATCGTCTTAGCAGTTGGCAACGATCAGCAGTGGCAGCGGTTTTGTGCGGCCGCAGGGCGCGTGGATCTTGCAGTCGATCAGCGATTCTTAACCAATGATGGGCGCGTGCAAAGACGTGATGAGTTAGTCCCCATCGTAGCTACCATAATGCAGGCAAAAAATACGGCCGTTTGGGAGTCGCTGCTTGGTGCCTCTGGCGTCCCTTGTGGGCCAATTTGGGATCTCCAGACCCTGATGAGCAGTAAGCTTGCGTCAGAGCGTCGCTTTGTCGTCAAGGCAACTCAGGCGGATGGTACCGAGATTGATCTGCTGCGGTCACCGCTGGTGAGCGAGCCGGGGTTGTTAAGGGCGCCACCAGCGTTGAACGGACATCGACAGGAGATTTTGCAGGATTGGCTTGGGTCCTAGTGGTCCAGAGGCACCTGGTTTTTGAGTGCTTGAGCTTTGGATCTAAATTTTGATATGTTTAGTCTTTGCTGTGATTCATGCCTTTAAATTTATTTATCCATCTGTAATAAAAGGGCTTTTCCAATGACCCGCACTCTGTTTGTCTGTAGCTTCCTCCTGGCACTCCATGCCTCAGTGGCGCGAGCAGTACCCAAGGAGGCCCTTGAAGGAGCTCAGCAAGCTGTTTCGACTAAACTAGACGGACTAGTGCGCTCGACCTTGGATCAGTTCTTTAAAGAAGTCGGCCAGGATCCCCCTGAACATGTCGATGTCGGTACCGCTGTCGATTTCGATGCGACCAAGGCTGAGCCCCTGATCACGCAGGTGAAATTAGCGGTCACGCTGACCTCCGACCTGCCGCCTGAAGTCATTAGGCAGGCGCGCCAAGAGTTGGTGCGCTCCATCAAGGCAAGCGGCTACCGGACTGAGTCAACTGAGGCTGGCGACACCCCGGTGGTCAACTTTAGTATCGAATCCCTACCTATAGATCACTCCAAAGAGCACACCAGTATCAAGGAAATCATGATTTTTGGTGCTTTGGTGGCTGGTGCCGTTTTCTTCACGATTTTGGCGATCCAGATCATACTGTGGGGCATCCGCCCTATTAGTCGCGGGCCTCGTAAGAGGCGGCCAAAATCCTCACGTGCGCGTCAGGTCGAGGCGCCCATGGCTGCGGCGGCAGCTGCCGCCAATGGCTTACCGTCGATACCTGCGATACCTGTCAATTACTGGGCGACGGAGCCTACGCAGGACTTACCGCCAATCCCACAACACGGCGTCATACCGGGGCCAGAGCGTAATTAACATTGTCATCGCCTGAGCAAACGTCATTAGTCAGAAATCCCGTCATCGTGATTATCGGTGGCGGAGCGGCTGGCTATTTTGCCGCTATCAGAGCCGCTGAGCTGAATCCTGCGGTGCGCGTCATACTTTTAGAGGCGACCCGTCGTGTCCTGACTAAGGTACATCTGTCGGGAGGAGGCCGCTGCAATGTCACCCACCACTGTTTTGATCCCGCTAAACTCATTGATAATTATCCGCGCGGCAGTCGCGAGCTACGCAGTGCGTTTACGCGCTTTCAGCCGCGGGATACGGTGGCATGGTTTGAGGGGCGAGGGGTTAAGTTAAAGGTTGAGGCAGACGGGCGGATGTTTCCCGTCACCGATCAGGCGGCGACGATCGCTACCTGTCTCGAGGGCGCTGCCGCCAAAGCTGGCGTGGAAATTCGCCTGGGTGCTTCTGTGGTTACGTTGCGTCGTCATGACACGGGTCTGTTCCAGTTGCGTCTCAAAGACGGTGCGGAAATCATGGCAGACCGACTCATGATAGCCACTGGTAGCGCTCCAGTAGGCTGGGAGTTGGCGGCAGGGCTTGGTCATAAGATTGAGCCGCATGTACCTTCGCTCTTTACCTTCAATATCAAAGATCAAAGACTCCAGGATTTGGCCGGTGTTGCGTTTACTGATGTCGCGCTGACGCTAAAGTGCGACGGAAGTAAGAAGCTGGAGCGCCGCGGCCCCATGCTTATCACCCACTGGGGACTGAGCGGGCCCGCGGTGTTAAAACTGTCCGCCTTTGGTGCTGTGGATTTACATCGTACGGGCTATCAGGCGTCGCTTGGGATTAATTTTCTTCCCTCTATGACGGCCGCTCAAATCGAGGCAACGCTGCGCCAGTATAAGAGCGAGCATGCGCGGCGGATAGTGCTCAAAAATGGCCCCTACGCTGATTTGCCGCGACGCTTTTGGGAGACCTTGGTCAGTGTAGGCGGCATTGGAAACGACCTCACCTATGCCGACCTAACGCGCCAGCACATCGAGCGCCTCACAAGTGAGATTCATGCTGGTCAGTACCGCATTACGGGCAAAGGCGTATTTAAAGAGGAATTTGTCTCGGCAGGTGGCGTCACTTTGAAAGAGATAGACTTTCGCACGCTTGAGAGTCGTGTGGTACCTGGGCTTTATTTTGCCGGAGAAGTCTTGGCAGTCGACGGAATTACTGGTGGGTTTAACTTCCAGGCGGCTTGGACCACCGCTTGGATTGCTGGCCAAGCGATGGTGGCATCGCTTGGCCTAGATTGCTAACAGCTTTAGTCTTCGACTTGAGCGGGCGACTTACTTGAGGCCCAGAGCGGCGAGTACGGCTTCGTGAGCTGTGACGATGAACGGCACAAACACGAGGCTGAGGATCGCCATCAGCTTCATCAAGATGTTGAGTGATGGGCCCGATGTGTCTTTGAACGGGTCACCAACGGTGTCACCAACAACCGCGGCTTTGTGAGCATCTGAGCCCTTACCACCGTGTTTACCAGTCTCGATAAACTTCTTGGCGTTGTCCCAAGCGCCACCGGAGTTGGACGACGACAGAGCCATCACCACACCACAGATGAGCGATCCAGCGAGCAGACCAGCAAGGGCTTGAACGCCGAAGAGTACACCAACAACGAGTGGGCTGGCGAGAACTAGGATACCTGGAGGTACCATGCGCTTCAGTGCAGCAGTGGTCGAAATGGCCACACAAGTGCGGTAGTCAGGACGCGCCTTGCCTTGGAGGAGGCCCGGAATGGTACGGAATTGGCGACGCACTTCTTCGATCATTGCGTTTGCTGCTTGGCCTACGGCCAGCATGGTTTGCGAGGTGAAGATGAATGGCAATACGCCACCGACCAAAAGACCGGCAAAAACTGTCGGGGACAGAAGGTTGACGCTGTCGATCTTAGCGCGTGTTAGAAACGCAGCAAATAGGGCAAGAGCAGTCAGAACGGCCGAGCCGATGGCGAAGCCTTTGCCGATTGCAGCCGTAGTGTTGCCAGCGGCGTCGAGAGTGTCGGTGCGGCTGCGGATTTCTTTGCCTAGCTCCGCCATCTCAGCGATACCGCCAGCGTTGTCCGAAACGGGACCGTAAGCATCAATGGTGAGGCCGATCGCAATAGTCGAGATCATGCCGATCGCGGCGATAGCGATACCGTACATACCGGCGTAGGTCCAGGAGACGTAAGCGGTAGCAGCGATAGCTATGACTGGAATCAATGCGGATTTGTAACCTACGCTGAGGCCGTAGATGATGTTGGTGGCGGCGCCAGTTTCGGAAGCCTTGGCGATCGAACGAACCGGAGCGTAAGAGTGCGAGGTGTAGTACTCGGTCACGTAGCCGATCAGAAGACCCGACCACAAACCCGCTAGGATGGAGGCAAGTACTCCTGTTTTAGTCACGACGGTGGTGCCGACAGTAAACGACTCAACCATCACTTTGTCGGTGACGAGATAGATAGCGATAGACATCAGCACGGTGGAGATCAGTAGCTGACGCTTCAGGACGGGCTCGACAGCGGTGCTGTCTTTGCCAAGCG